>NZ_JAJOHP010000004.1:0-127739 GCF_021109375.1 Arthrobacter sp. AK01 | reverse complement strand
CCCCCCCCCCCCCCCCCCCCCCCCCCCCCCCCCCCCCCCCCCCCCCCCCCCCCCCCCCCCCCCCCCCCCCCCCCCCCCCCCCCCCCCCCCGGGCCCCCCCCCCCCCCCCCCCCCCCCCCACCGTTCTTTTAACCGCATTACAATCGACTGGGGCGCCCACAGGCGCGCTGGTTTTGCAACAGCGCTGGCAACAGCAACAAACGCTGTAAGACAGCAACTGAGGAGATCCACGTGGCGAGCTTTGTAGACCGGGTAGTCCTGCACGTATCCGGCGGAACCGGCGGCCACGGCTGTGTCTCCGTAAAGCGGGAAAAGTTCAAGCCGCTTGGCGGCCCCGATGGGGGTAACGGCGGTAACGGTGGCGATGTCATCCTGCGGGTATCTGCCCAGACCACAACGCTGCTGGACTACCACCACGCTCCCCACCGCCACGCCACCAACGGTGGCCCGGGCATGGGCGACTGGCGTGGTGGCAAGAACGGCGAGACACTGATTCTTCCGGTCCCTGACGGCACAGTAGTGAAGACCAAGGACGGCGAAGTCCTGGCCGACCTCGTTGGCGAGGGTACCGAATTCATCGCAGCCGCCGGTGGCCAGGGCGGCTTGGGCAATGCTTCCCTTTCATCGCAAAAGCGCCGCGCCCCGGGCTTTGCCCTGCTGGGCATCGAAGGTGAATCCAGCGACATTGTCCTGGAACTTAAGTCCATCGCAGATATTGCGTTGGTTGGTTTCCCCTCTGCCGGTAAATCCAGCCTCATCGCTGCCATGTCTGCCGCCCGGCCGAAGATCGCCGATTACCCTTTCACCACCCTCATCCCCAACCTTGGTGTGGTTCAGGCCGGCGAAGTCCGCTTCACTATTGCCGACGTCCCGGGCCTGATCGAGGGCGCCAGTGAAGGCAAGGGCCTTGGCCACAACTTCCTCCGCCACGTTGAGCGCTGCGCCGCGCTGGTGCATGTCCTGGACTGCGGAACGCTCGAATCTGACCGCGACCCCCTGTCCGACCTCGCCATCATTGAGGCCGAACTGGAGAAATACGCGGTTGACATGAGCTACGCCGGTGTTGACGGTGAGGTTGTTCCGCTGAACGAACGTCCCAAGCTCGTTGTCCTTAACAAGGTGGATCTCCCCGATGGCAAGGACATGGCCGAATTCGTTCGTCCGGACCTGGAAGCACGCGGATACCGGGTCTTCGAAGTGTCAGCCACCAGCCATGAGGGCCTGCGTCAGCTGGGCTTTGCCATGGCGGAGATCGTCAAGGCAGCACGCGACGCAGTAGCGATTGCTCCTCCGAAGGTTGCCGCGCCCGTCCTGCGTCCGCGGGCAGTCAACGAGTCCGGTTTCAAGATCCGCCGGGAGGAAAAGAACCTTGAGCCGCTGTTCCGCGTTCTGGGCGAAAAGCCTGTCCGATGGGTCAAGCAGACGGACTTCACCAACGAGGAAGCCATTGGCTACCTCGCCGACCGCCTGGCCAAGCTGGGTGTCGAAACCGAGCTCTTCAAGGTTGGCGCCAAGCCCGGAGATACCGTTGTCATCGGCGAAGACGACGGCGTGGTCTTCGACTGGGAGCCCACCATGATGGCTGGTGCTGAACTTCTGGCGACACCGCGAGGCACCGACATCCGTGTTGCGGACATCGGCGACCGTCCGACGCGTTCGCAAAAGCGTGACGAACAGATCGAGCGTCGCGAAGCCAAGGCAGCCGCGCGCGCCGAGCTCGAAGCCGAACGCAAGGCGGGCATCTGGACTGAATCCGTCAGCGGCCGCCGTGCGCAGACCGTGAGGGAAAGCACCCTGGACTCCGGTGATGACGACTAGGACCATCAACGCTCCGACAACGGCTGAGGGCCTGGAACGCCAGGCCCTCGCCACCGCAAAGCGGATTGTGGTCAAGGTGGGGTCTTCCTCGCTGACCAGCATCAAAGGTGGCATCTCCGAGAAGTCCCTTGCCGGACTGGTGGATGCCCTCGCCGACAAGCGGAATGCCGGCACCGAAATCATTCTGGTGTCCTCCGGTGCCATCGCTGCAGGCTTGGCTCCGCTGGGCCTGGCGAAACGGCCCAAGGACCTTGCAACCCAGCAGGCCGCAGCAAGCGTTGGCCAGGGACTCCTCATGGCGCGTTATACCCAGGCGTTCAGTGCCCACGGCGTCACGGTCAGCCAGGTCCTGCTGACTGCCGATGACCTCATGCGGCGCACGCAGCACACCAACGCCTTCCGTGCCTTGGACCGGCTGCTCAATCTCGGTGTGGTGCCGGTGGTCAATGAGAACGACACCGTGGCAACGCACGAGATCCGCTTCGGCGACAACGACCGGCTCGCTGCCTTGGTGGCACACTTGGTCCGCGCCGATGCGCTCGTGCTGCTCTCCGACGTCGACGCCCTCTATGACGGCCCGCCGTCCCAGGGTGCCAAGCGCATACCGTTGGTCCGCGGTCCGCAGGACCTTGAGGACGTGACCATCGGCAAGGCAGGCAAGGCCGGCGTCGGAACCGGTGGCATGATGACCAAGGTGGAAGCGGCATCCATCGCCGCCGGCTCGGGTATTCACGCCTTGGTCACGTCAACTGCCAACGCTGCCGCTGCCCTGGCGGGGGAGGACGTGGGCACCTGGTTCGCCGTGAACGGCAACCGCAAGCCTGTCCGCCTGTTGTGGCTGGCTCACCTGGCAACGGTTCACGGACGGTTGATGCTCGACGACGGCGCGGTGAAAGCCGTGCGCGACCGGCACAGGTCACTCCTTCCTGCAGGTATTTCGGATGTCAGCGGTGACTTCGAAGCCGGCGATCCCGTTGAGATGATTGCCCACGACGGAACCGTTGTGGCGCGTGGGTTGGTGAACTACTCTTCGGACGAACTCCCGCGCATGCTGGGCCGCACTACCCAGGAGCTCGGCCAGGCACTGGGCAGGGGCTATGACCGCGAAGTTGTTCATGTTGACGATCTGGTACTCCTGCGGTCGTCCCGCTCATCTAAACTTGGAGCATGACTGAAGCGCTGACTCCTGACGCCCCTGTGATCTCCGACGTGTCCGGTGCCCCCGGCCAGGCGCCGGAGAACCCTGCGGCAGGCGGCGTTCCACTGTCCGCTGAGGATGTCGAAGCTGCGGTTCATGCCATTGCCGACCGTTCCCGCAAAGCTGCCCGCCGCATGGGACAGGCAAACCGTGCATGGAAGGACCGTGCACTGCGCGCCATCGGAACAGCCTTGGTCGAGAACCGGAAGCACATACTTGAGGCCAACTCCAAGGACGTGGCCGTAGGACGCGCCAATGGCACCTCTGCGGCGCTTCTTGACCGCCTCACACTGACTCCCGCCCGCATCGACGGCCTTGTTGCAGCGTTGGAGAACCTGGCAGGCCTGCCTGACCCCGTGGGAAACGTCGTCCGGGGGCAAACCCTCCCCAATGGTCTTCGCCTGCGCCAGGTCAATGTGCCCATGGGTGTAGTGGCGGCAATCTATGAAGCCCGCCCGAACGTCACGGTGGACATCGCCGGCTTGGCCCTGAAGAGTGGCAATGCCGTGATCCTCCGCGGTGGGTCTGCCGCGGCCAACACCAACGAGGCATTGGTGCAGATCCTTCGCGAAGCGCTCGATTCCGTCGGCCTGCCTGCCGACGCTGTTCAGACAGTGGATCAGTACGGCCGCGAAGGCGCAAACGTCCTGATGCGCGCCCGGGGACGCGTGGATGTCCTCATTCCCCGCGGCGGACGCGACCTCATCCAGACTGTGGTGACCAGCTCGTCTGTCCCTGTCATCGAGACTGGCGAAGGAAACGTCCATATCTTCATTGACGAGTCCGCGGGCGAAGAGATGGCAGTGGAGATTCTCCTCAACGCCAAGACCCAGCGTCCGAGCGTCTGCAACACAGTCGAGACGCTTTTGGTTCATTCCGGCTCCACAGTGCTGCCGGCCGTTGCCGCCGCCTTGCGGGCGGCCGGGGTCACCCTCCACGTGGATGAAAGGATCGCTGCCGCCTTGGGCAATGACGTGGACACCGTTCCGGCAGATGATGAGGACTGGGCCACCGAATACATGGACCTTGACCTTGCGGTGGCCATGGTGGACACCCTGGATGATGCCGTTAAGCACATCCGGACGTGGACCACCGGGCACACGGAGGCGATCCTTACGAACAACCTGGCCAACGCCGAGAAGTTCATTGCCGAGATTGATTCCGCCGCGGTGATCGTCAACGCGTCCACACGGTTTACCGACGGCGGTGAACTGGGCCTCGGCGCCGAAGTGGGTATTTCGACGCAGAAGCTGCACGCACGAGGTCCCATGGGGCTGACGGAGCTGACCACCACCAAGTGGATCGTCCAGGGTGAAGGCCAAGTCCGCAGCTAGCAACGCTGTAACATAGAACAGAAGTCCGGAACGGTGGGGAGTCCTGCCGTGCAAAACATTTCAGAACCAACTAGGGGAGAAGATGCTGTTTCAGCAGATCGCCACGTCCATTGCCGCCCAAACGGAAGGCGGACACGAGGAACTCGCGCCGCTGTGGGCTGAGCCGTGGGTCTTCGGCATCGTGATGTTCGCTTTCCTGCTTGTCCTCATGTTCGTCACCCTCTCCTACACCAACCTGGGTAACCGCCACGAGGCCGTTGAAGAGCACTCCGATCCGCACCGCCAGCACCCCAACAAGCACACCCACGGGCAGGGCCACTAACATTATCGCCGCAACACCGCGTGGGGAGTCGGGGCGCAGGCTTCGGCTGGGCGTGATGGGTGGAACCTTTGATCCCATCCATCATGGCCACCTTGTGGCTGCAAGCGAAGTCGCAGCCAAGTTCGGCCTCGATGAAGTGGTATTCGTGCCCACTGGCCAACCTTGGCAGAAGTCGCACAAGCTGGTCAGCGAGCCGGAGCACCGGTACCTGATGACGGTGATTGCCACGGCTTCGAATCCAAGGTTCACCGTCAGCCGGGTGGACGTTGACCGGCCAGGGCCCACCTTTACCATCGACACGCTCCGCGATCTCCGGGCGCAGCGGCCCGACGCAGACCTCTTCTTCATCACCGGCGCGGACGCCTTGGCGCAGATCCTGTCCTGGAAGGACGTGGACGAGCTATGGTCCTTGGCGCATTTCGTCGGCGTGACCCGCCCTGGACATGAACTCAATGATCTTGGACGGACCGATGACGTCAGTTTGCTGGAGGTCCCTGCCATGGCGATTTCCTCCACGGATTGCCGGACCCGCGTAGGTGCAGGGAACCCCGTCTGGTACCTGGTGCCTGATGGAGTGGTGCAATACATCGCGAAATATGGACTGTACGCGGCGCATCCTGTGGCAGGAGAGCTGACGCCCGCACTGTCCGGATCAGACGACCAAGCACGTACTGAATGAGTTTTGAATGAGCAGCCAGGAACAGCGACCCATCCGCAGCAGGCGCGAGCTTCGCCGTGCCCGGGAAGAGCACCCCGAGGCGCAGCCGGACGCCAAGGTGGAACCGGACGCGCCCGCAAATGCCGATACTGCCGGTGAAACGGACCGTCCCACAGGCCGTAACCGTCGGGTCGCGGATGGACCGGTAGACGCCGTAGGAACCGCCGCGCAGGAGAGATCCTCGCAGGTCAGGGCCCGCGATCGTGCTGCGCTGCGGACCATCAAGGAGCTTGCAGACAAGGAAGAGCAACTCTCCGGAGGTGGGCCCCCCACTCGTCGACAACTTCGTCTGCAGCAACTCCAGGCTGAAGTTGCCACGTCGATGAACCCGATCGTTCCAGCGGCCGGTGCCACCCCGGACGCTTCACAGTCCGAGGCCGCCAAGGATGCCTCCAAGTCCGAGGCCGCCAAGGACTCTTCCAAGGACAAGATCGCCGCAACGGACAAAGTTCCCTCCGGCCCTGCGGAGTCCGAAATGTCGGTGGAGCAGGCGCTGGCGGTCCGGGAGTTGATAGCGGCCCAGGTTCAAAACCAGACCGCCAAGCTGGAACATATTGCCGAGCAGGATCCGTTGGCCGTTGATCCGGCGGTGCTGGCGGAACAGATCGCCCTGGCAGAACGCGCGGCAGTGTTGAACAAGCGTGCAGCCGCCAAGCAAAAACTTGCCGAGCAAAACCAAGCTGAGCAGGGCAAGGCGTCCACGGAGGTCAAGCCGGCCGACAACGGTAAATCTCCAGCCGCCACCGCAGGTCCTTCCACAGCCAACAACCTGGCGATGGTGACTCCTTTGGAGTTCGTCAAGGTTCCGGGTGTTGAACGGCCGGTAATGAAGCGACCCAGTACCACCTTCGTTCCGTTGATCACCTCCGCCGGCCCCAAGCTTGACGGCGGGCAGCCTCAGGGAAAGAAGCCGGGTTCGCGAGGGCGTGCCGGGGTGCTTGCCCGGGCGGAAGCGGTTGCCAGGTCCGCCAGGAAGAAGCCCGTTGCTCTGGCTGAACCGGGCGAGGAAGAGCAGAGGCCGCCGGTCTCTGCCAGTGCGGCCTATGGGCTGGACCCTTTGGACGTCAACACGGCAGGACTGGCCAGGGCGCAACGCAACAGGCTGCTGCAGTTCGGCGTTCTGGCATTGGGCTTGGTTGCGCTCATTGTCGGCATCATCATGATCACCAGCGGCTAGTTCCGCTCAATTTACGGCTCACGCCACACATCGGCCACAGGCCACAACAAGGAGTCCCCGTGTCTGCACATGAACAATCCATCACCCTCGCCCGTCACGCCGCGCGTGCAGCGGCGGACAAACTCGCCGAGGATATCGTTGCCCTGGATGTCAGCGAGCGTTTGGCCCTTACTGACATCTTCCTGATTGCTTCGGCTCCCACCGAGCGCCAGGTCAACGCAATCGTCGATGGCATCGAGGAAGAACTGCTGAAGCAAGACCTCCGTCCCGTTCGCCGTGAGGGACGCTCTGAAGGCCGCTGGGTCCTGCTGGACTACGCCGACATCGTGATCCACGTCCAGCACGCCGAGGATCGGGTGTTCTACGCCCTGGAGCGCCTGTGGAAGGACTGCCCGGTGGTGGACCTCGAGTTGGGGGATGACGCTTCTGCCAAGGCTGTTTCAGCAGAGGATTCCGAGCACTAGCAACGGACGGCGACCGAATATGCCCGATTTGGAATTTTCGGAAATGCTGTTCTAAGATATTTGAGTTGCTTCGGCGCGGATAGCTGGAAATGCTGAACGCGAAGCAGCGAAAATATGGGGCTGTGGCGCAGCTGGTAGCGCACCTGCATGGCATGCAGGGGGTCAGGGGTTCGAGTCCCCTCAGCTCCACCAAAGAAGGTCCTGCTTTCCTCACGGAAAGCAGGACCTTTTCCCGTATCCGGGGTGTGGCAACCGATGCGGTCTTAGCTGACCGGCCGTGATATCAGGGCCGGCAGCATGAATGCCCACATTTGTTCGATCCGTAGCATGACGTCTTCACGTGAACTCAAGACCTCGGAAACCATCTGGACGCCGGTGAAGGATGCAATCAGAAAGCGGGCGAACGCTGCCGGATCGAGGTCAGGCCTCACGGCGCCATCCGTTTGGGCTTGGATCAGCAGTTGCTCCGCAGTATTGATCCAGTCTTGGTATGGACCGGATATGTCAGCTTGAAATGCGGATGCTTCAAAGGTGAGGCGGATCCCGCCTTGGACGATCGGTTCGTCCAGCAGTTGCTGGCCGAACATTCTGCAAAGCCGGACGATTTTCTCCAGGGCGGGAATGTCCGATGCGGCTATCTGTGACCCGGCCGCCAATACTATTGCGTGCTGTTCTTCGATCACGGCCAAGGCGAGTTCGCGCTTGGACGTGAAGTGGAAGTACAGGGCGCCCTTCGTCACGGCGGCGCGCTTGGTAATGTCGGCCAAACTGGCGTTCCCATACCCAATCTCCGCGAAGACCCGCGCAGCACCTTCAATGACGGCAAGCCGGGTTTCTTTCGCACGTTGCTGCATGGGTGGATGGAACCTCTCGGGTGGTGCCGGACGCGCGGCGCTCGGGCCGCCGCTGAGACCCCACAACGCTATCATCCAGCGGACATGAATAAACCGGCTGAACGGTTTGGTTTATTGGCCCACGGATTCTAGACTTCAACTGGAGCAGCAGTATTCGAGCGCTGACTCCCCGGCAGCCGGTTTGGGGGGAGGTGCGGTGGATTCGTCCAACGCACCTCGGCTGCCGAGTGCGTGATGCACTTCACCTTCGGGCGATTTCGCTTCTCGGTGGATTGTGGTTACTATTGACGAGTTGCTTCGCCGGGAAGGGAAATACTTCCCCGCTAAGTCAGCAAATCCGGGGCTGTGGCGCAGCTGGTAGCGCACCTGCATGGCATGCAGGGGGTCAGGGGTTCGAGTCCCCTCAGCTCCACTTCGGAAAAGGACCCCGCTCATTCGAGCGGGGTCCTTTTGTTTGCCCCTCAGCCGGAGTCTGCTAACCCGGAGGTCGCGCAAATTCGGCGCCGCTGACGAAATCAACGCCTTGGAACGGTTGATCGCCTACCACCCTGGCGTTGTGACCCGGTGACGAGGTCCAGCACGGTTTTGTCCGGTCGGCGTGTTTCATCGGGAGAGTTGTGGGACTTTACTTCGAGGTTCGTGACAACATTGACACTCATGGCTTCTCGCAGGGGAGGGGGAGCCGAATGATAGGTAGTCCCGGTGCCTGGCTCCGAGGATTCGCCGTGACGTGTGCCTGCGCTGCCGGGATAGTTGCAGTCTCCAACGAGACAAACAGGTGTTTGTATGGTGCACCCTCAGGGTTCCTCCAAAGCGCCGCCAAAGTCGAGACAAATACGCAATGAAAGCGAGACCATTAACCGTGACGGCATTGGAGCTTGAGGCCCTGTTCAGCTCATTGTCCAGGCTTCCCGACGTCGAAGCAGACAACCTGCAGGCATACGACGCTACTGATCGCCTTCTGCTGGAAACAGCCGCGGGTTTTGTTGACCCGGGCGCTTCGGTGGTTGTCGTCGGAGACCGGTACGGCGCCTTGACGCTGGGCGCGTTGTCCGGGCTTGGCGTCGGGCAGGTGCGCGTCCACCAGGACCTCTTCACTGGTCGCCTCGCATTGGCGCGCAACGCCAAGGCAGCTGGTCTTGAGGGCCGCTTCACTCAGCATGAAATCGGCCAGGAGTTGTTGGGCAGCGCGGCCCTGGTACTTGTTCAGTTGCCAAAGTCGCTGGCTGAACTGGAGGAAATTGCCGACGCCGTTGCCCGGTTCGCGGCGCCGGATGCGGTGATGCTGGCGGGCGGCCGCGTCAAGCACATGACGATGGGCATGAACACGGTCCTGGACAAGTATTTCTCCTCGGTCCAACCCCAGCTTGCCCGGCAGAAGTCCAGGGTTCTCATAGCCAGGGACCCCAAAACCGTTCACGGCACGCCGCCGTTCCCGGTGGTCGAACCCGTGCCGGAACTGGGGATTGCGGTAAGTGCCCATGGCGCTGTCTTCTCCGGTACGCGCCTCGATATCGGTACGCGCTTCCTGCTGACATTCCTGGACCGCATGCCCGCCGCCCACCGCGTAGTCGACCTTGGATGTGGTACTGGGATTCTGGCCACGATGTATGCGCGACGCCATGATGGGGCAACAGTGATTGCGACAGACCAGTCCATAGCTGCTGTAGCCTCTGCCCGTGGTACTGCGGAGGCAAATGGCTTGGGAGGGCGGGTTGCGGTGGTTCACGACGACGCCATGTCAACACTGGAACCAGGCAGCGCAGACCTCATCCTCCTGAACCCGCCCTTCCACTTGGGCGCCACTGTCCACGCCGGCGCGGCACTGAAGATGTTTAAAGCCGCCGCGCGGGTCCTTGCTCCGGGAGGGGAGCTCTGGACTGTGTACAACAGTCACCTGCAGTATCGGGCTGTGCTTGAACGGCTCATCGGGTCAACGTCGGAAGAAGGCCGCAACCCGAAGTTCACGGTGACACGCAGCATCAATTCCTGATCTGGCGTCATCAACGCACGGTCTGAATGGCCGTCGCATAGAATTCAGTGTCATCGTTACCAACCCCTGACTCCGACGCCAGCGTGTGCTCGTACCCGTAGGGGCGTGGGTATCGTACGATGCAGACACAGACTAAATTCGACGAAGTTTTTCCGAATGACGAGGGGCATCAGTGACTGAGATCCGGCAGCCGACACCTAGGCGCGGAACGAATCTACCCCGTATGGGGGACTTCAATCTGACCGTCATTCTGGAGGCGATCCGTCGCTCGTCGCTCGGGCTGAGCCGCGTCGAACTGGCACAGATCGTTGGACTTTCCCCACAGACGATTTCCAATATTTCCCGCCGGCTCCTGGACCAGCAGCTGATCGTCGAGGCCGGTAAAGAAGGCTCCGGCCCAGGCAAACCGAGAACCATCCTGCGCCTCAATCCCGCAGGTATGTATGCGGTAGGCGTCCATCTGGACCCTGCTGTCATTACTTTCGTGGTCCTTGACCTTCTAGGCGACGTCGTCCGGCATTCTCGGATGGCAACTCCAGGGGGAGACCCAGCCGGAGTGATCACCAGCATCGCTGCGCAAATCAAGGTCCTCATCGAAGAGTCGGGCGTGGATGCGTCCAAGATCGCCGGGCTCGGCGTTGCTGTTCCCGGCCCGATTGACCTTGACGAGGGCTCCGTGGTGGAACCGCCACTGCTGACGCGGTGGAACCGGGTGCGTATCCGCGAGGCATTGAGCGAGGCCACCGGGCTGGAAACCCTTGTGGACAAGGATGTAACCAGCGCAGCGGTGGCCGAGACATGGGCAGGCGGCGCCAGCGGTGCCGGCAGCTTTGTCTTCATGTATATGGGTACAGGCATCGGCTGCGGCATTGTGCTCAATGACGAAGTGGTGCGGGGAACGTCCGGGAACGCGGGCGAAATCGGCCACATCGTGGTTGACCCCGGCGGTCCACTGTGTGATTGCGGACTGCACGGATGCGTTAAGTCCTCCTGCATCCCACAGGTAGTGGTGGCAGAGGCCGAAGCCGCCGGTGTCCTTGACGGTCACCGGGGAGGGGCAGACGGTCCCGAAGTCCAGGAACGTTTTGCGGAGTTGTGCGACAAAGCTGATGCCGGCGACCGGAAGGCTATTGCCATCCTGGATAGGTCGGCAACGCTCGTCGCTCGCGCAGTCTCCGTGGTGACCAACACTTTGGATGTGGAGCGGGTTGTCTTCGGCGGTCCGTTCTGGGCGCGGATGTCACCGTACTTCCTGGAACGTGTTCCGGAACTCCTGGACAGGAACAACGCCGCCCGTATGATCCACGACCTCGAAGTAGTAGGGACCGGAGTAGGCGAAGACGTCGGCGCCATCGGTGCGGCATGCCTCGTCCTGGAGCACATGCTGGCTCCGCGGGCACAGCGGCTCCTGCTGGAGGGCTAATTAACTGGAGCGCTAAGTAAGCAGCACCTTTGAAGGATTGGAGCACCATGGGCCGCCCAATGAAGCTAGCCGGTCTGACGTCTGCCGTAGTGAAGCCGGCCGCAGCGAAGTTTGCTGCCATGGTTTCCGTCGCTGCCGTCCTGGTGGCAGCGACTTCGTGTTCGCCCACTCCTGAGGCCGCGGAGAATAAGACGCTCAAGATCGTCTATCAGAAAACGGATGCGTCCACGGCCCTTGATGCCGTCATGCAGGAGGCCAAGAAAGAAGTCGAAGCCGCCAACTCCGGGGTAACCGTGGAGCTTCAGCCCATTCAGGCCAATGATGATGACTACGGGACCAAACTCGCGTTGGCGCAGCGTTCAGCGGACACAGCGCCGGATGTTTTCTACGAGGACACGTTCAAGGTGCGCTCGGATGTCGACGCCGGCTACCTCCTGAAACTGGACAGTTACCTTGCGAACTGGGATGACTGGTCCCACTTCAATGACGCAGCCAAGGCCGCCGGCCGGGCAGATGACGGCAGTATCTATGCGGTGCCGTTGGGCACCGATACCCGGGCCATCTGGTACAACAAGGCTGTCCTTCAGAAGGCCGGCATTCCCGTTCCGTGGCAGCCCAGGACCTGGGAGGACATCGTGACAACGGCCCGTGCCGTGAAAGCATCGGATCCCAACGTGATCGCATTCAACATGTACGCGGGAAAGGGTACCGGCGAAGGCACCGTCATGCAGGGGTTCTACGAGCTCCTCTATGGGACAGACAGCACTTTGTATGACGAGTCAGCCAAGAAATGGGTGGTCGGCTCCCAAGGTTTCACGGATTCGCTGGCCTTCCTTAAGACCCTTTACGACGAGAAGCTCGCTGTCAGTCCTGCCGAGGCGCTGGACGCGAACGTATGGAAGAAAGTCTTTGGCGAGTGGTTCCCCCAAGGCAAGCTGGCGGCCACAGTGGAAGGTTCCTACACGCCGTCGTTCTGGCAGAAAGGCGGCGCGTACGAATGGGCCGGCTATGAGCAGGAAATGGGGGTCGCGATGTTCCCGACCCGGAATGGCCAGGATCCCGGTGGCGTCAGCATGTCAGGCGGCTGGACGCTGGCAGTGGGGGCCAAAAGCAAGAATCCGGACCTTGCCTTCCAGTTCCTCAGCACAGCACTGAACAAGAAGAACGCGTTGTCTTATGACATTAATAACTCGCAGATCGCCGTCCGTACGGATGTAGCCTCCGAAGCTGAATACCTGGCAGCCAACCCGTTCGTGAAGGATGTTTCGGACTTAGTGGCAGTGACGCATTACAGGCCCGCCACCGCTGACTACCCGAGGATTTCCACTGCTGTCCAGGTGGCCACTGAAACAGTGATCACCGGCAAGCAAAGTCCTGAAGATGCTGCTGCGGAATACGACGCCACCGTCCGGAAGATTGTGGGGGAGGACAGGGTCCTGGAGAAATGACCATCCGCCGCTTCCTGCGGTTCCTGCCGGTAGTCCCCTCCATTCTGCTGCTCCTGCTCTTCCTGCTGGCCCCGGTGGCCTGGTCCTTTTACGCGTCCTTCACCGACGCAGCCCTATCCGGCAAGGCTGCCAGGGATCCGCAATGGGTGGGCGCGGACAACTATGTGCGGATGTTCAGCGAAGACTCCTTCCCGCTGGCTGCCTGGCTGACGGTGGTGTTCGTGGTGGCCTCGGCGGTGATTGGCCAGAACGTCCTCGGCTTGCTGATCGCGCTTCTGATGACGCGGTCCCGGAACGCGGTCTCGGCCTTGGTGGGCACGGCCGTGGTTGCCGCTTGGGTACTTCCGGAAATCGTGGCAGCGTTCGCCGCCTACGCCTATTTCAGCCGGGATGGCACACTGAACCAGGTGGTGGGCCTCCTCGGAGGCCAGGGCCTGGACTGGCTGTATTCGTTCCCCCTCGTGGCCATCATCCTTGCCAATACCTGGCGGGGGACCGCTTTCTCCATGTTGGTGTACAGGGCTGCACTGGCGGAAGTCCCCCGGGACATCGCGGAAGCCGCACTCATGGACGGAGCCCGGGGCTGGCAGAGGCTCGCGTTCATTACCTTGCCGTTGATCCGCAGCAGCATCGCTACGAACCTGATGCTGATCACGCTCCAGACGCTGGCCGTATTCACCCTGATCTGGGTGATGACGGCAGGCGGACCGGCGGGCGCCAGCACTACGCTGCCTGTGTTGGCGTACCAGGAGGCATTCAAGTTCGGCGACATCGGATACGGTACGGCGGTGGCCTCCGTGCTGATCCTGTTGGGCATGGTTTTCGGCGCTGTCTATGTACGGCTCCTGCGGGAGCAGCGCCCATGACCACCAGCAGCCTGCGAGCGCAGGACAGGATGGAAGGCGCGACGGCGGGTGGCCGCTCGCGCTTCAGGGCCAAGCTGGGTGCGGATATCGCCCTTGCGGTGATCGGAATCTGCTTCCTGGCGCCTTTGCTGTGGTTGCTGCTGGCCGCCGTCGATCCCCAGGCCGGCTACCAGACCAAGGTGCCGTCGGCGCCGTCGCTGGCGAACTTCAGCGCCGTGCTGACACCGGAGCTGTTGTTCCAGCCGTTGGCCAACAGTTTCTTATTGTCCGCCGGCACGGCCGCGGTGAACCTGATTGCTGCGGTGCTCGCCGCTTACCCCCTGTCCAGGTACCAGTCCCGGTTCAACAAACCATTCATGTACACGGTCCTGTTCGGTACGTCGTTGCCGGTGACGGCAATCATGGTGCCCGTCTACGGATTGTTCGTCCAACTGCAGATGCTGGATTCCATGGCGGCCACCATCTTCTTCATGGCAACCACTACTTTGCCCATGGCGATATGGATGACCAAGAACTTCATGGACTCGGTCCCCCTGGAGCTGGAGGAGGCGGCTTGGATGGATGGGGCGTCGGCAATGGCGGCGCTGCGGAGAATCGTCCTGCCTTTGATGCGACGGGGGCTCGGTGTGGTGTTCATCTTTGTCTTCATCCAGGCATGGGGAAACTTCTTTGTTCCCTTCATCCTGTTGCTGTCACCGGACAAGCAACCGGCTGCGGTGTCAATTTTTAGTTTCTTCGGCCAGCATGGCGCCATTGCCTACGGCCAGCTGGCTGCATTCTCCATCCTGTACTCCGTGCCGGTGCTGGTGCTCTACGCCCTGGTCTCCCGCGGCATGGGGAACTCGTTTGCCCTGTCCGGGGCCATGAAGGGATAGCTGGAGCCGTGAGGGGGCCGTGGAACCTTAGTCGATGTCTTCGATGATCTCGCCGTAAGGGATGGACTCGTCGAGGTGGGCTTGATGACCGGTTGGTCCCCTGTTGAAGGTGATCCTGACCCCGTGGCGTTGGTCGGCGGCTGATTGCAGGAGAATGGGCCGTACAGCGTCGATGACGTGCTGGTCCTGGGCGGCGAGGTAGTTCTGGTAGGCGGCTGGTAGCTGATGCATGGCAAAAGGATAGACCTCGGACGGCTGCATGGGGAGGGGTCCCCATTGCGGGCTTGAGCAGGGAGGGCTTGGATAGAGTGGCCTCTGCAGGCGGAAGCACTTTGTGCCAGGCACCCGTGCCGGCTGCCTGCCGGGAGACCAAGACGCCAGCGAGGGGACCACGAGTGCAACAGAGAACAGCCACGGCCGGAATCGATGCACCGGATATGGCCCGTGCCCAGCAACTCGTCGGCAGCATCATTCGCAGCTTCGAGAACAAAGTGGTGGGCCAGGCCAGGTTGCGTGAGACCTTGGTGATCGGGTTGCTGACAGGCGGCCACGTGCTGCTGGAAAGTGTTCCCGGCCTTGCCAAGACCACCGCCGCCCAGGCAATCGCGGAGTCGGTCAGTGCGGAGTTCCGCCGGATCCAGTGCACCCCGGACCTGCTGCCCAGCGACATTGCAGGCACGCAGATTTTCGACGCCGCCAAGGGTACGTTTGTCACCCAGTTGGGTCCGGTCCACGCCAATATCGTGTTGCTGGACGAGATCAACAGGTCAAGCGCCAAAACACAGAGCGCCATGCTCGAGGCCATGCAGGAACGGCAGACCTCCATTGGTGGAGAGACCTTCCCCTTGCCGCAACCGTTCCTCGTGCTGGCCACGCAGAATCCCATCGAGCAGGAGGGAACGTATCGCCTTCCCGAAGCGCAAATGGACCGTTTCATGCTCAAGGACGTGTTGGATTACCCCAGTCCGGCTGAAGAAGCGGAGGTCATCCGCAGGATCGACGCCGGCGTGTTCAGCACCGATCAGAAGCCACCCGCCGCTGCTTCGCTCAACGCAGTGGTGCAGGTGCAGGAACTCGTGCGGCGGGTCTATATCGATCCGGCCATCGTCAGATACATCGTGGGTCTGGCCTATGTCACCCGCAATGCTTCGCAGTACTTGGAGCCCAAGCTTGCCAACCTCGTGGAGTTCGGTGCCAGCCCGCGGGCCAGCATCGCCTTCAGCCAGGCAGCAAGGGCGCTGGCTTTGATCCAGGGTCGGGACCATGTCATTCCCGAGGACGTCAAAAGCCTCGCGCACCGTATTCTTCGCCACCGCATCATCCTGGCTTTCGATGCTGTGGTTGAAGGCATTCCGGTGGAATCCGTCATCGATGCCGTCGTGGCATCTGTCCAGACACCGTAGCGGGGACACCGCGTGCCAAGCTTGCTTCGCCGGGTTAAGTCGAAGATGTTCATCTTCGCCCACCGAAGGACCCTCGCCCTGCTCGACGGCGAATACGGTTCCGTCTTCGCAGGCCGCAGCCTGGACTTTGACGAACTCCGTGCGTATGTCCCAGGCGATGAGGTCAGGGACATCGACTGGAAGGCGACAGCACGGCACGGATCGCCCTTGGTCAAGCGCTATGTGGCAGTACGCCGCCACTCTGTCCTGCTGCTGGTGGATACCGGACGGAACATGGCCGCCGAGACCCTGTCAGGTGAGCCGAAGAAGGACATTGCCGTGCACGCAGCCGGGGTTCTGGGATATTTGGCGTGCCGTCACGGTGACGACGTTGGCCTTCTGCACGGGAACGCGGACGCATCACAGTACGTCCCACCCCGTGGCGGCGAAGAGCACCTGGAACGGTTGCTGCGGGTGGTGGATTCGAGCGTAGCTTCGGATGGGCCACCCAGCTCCCTCGCAGAGCAACTCGACTACGTCCTGAAGTACATCAAAGGGCGGCTTCTCATCGTTGCTGTTGCCGACGAATTCATGCCGGACGCCCGCACGGAGGACCTGATGCGCAGGCTTCGGGCCCGGCATGAAGTACTGTGGCTCACCATCAAGGATGCGGAGCTCGCTCCAGGGGCAGGCGGCCCCTACCCGGACAGCACCGACGTGGCAACGGGGCAGGGAATTCCAGCGCCGCTGAGCTCCGACAGCAAGGTCCGGGCGGCGTATGCGGCTGCCATGGTCGAACGAGGCGAACACCGCAGCGGCATTTTTCGTCGCCTGGGCATAGCCGAGGAGCACACCGTCGGGAGCCTGGACGTCCTGTCCGCAGTCTTCGCCCTTCTGGAGAAGCACCGTTCCGGCGCGCTGACCGCCCGGAGCGCCACCAAAGGCGGCACACGTGCAGGATGACGCCGGCTTCTACGCGCCGCTTGCCTACCAGCCCTACTGGCTATGGCTGGGGCTGGTGATCCTGCTGGCCATTGCCGGCTGGTATGCCTGGATCTTCCGCCCCACACGCAGCAAGGAACCTGCCGCCCAAGGAGCGCCCACACCGGACCTTGACGCGCTGCGCTCCGCTTGCCTCACTGCCATCAACGCCACAGCAGAGGAGGCCGACGCCGGACGCCTCCCCGTGCGCGATGCCCACCAAAGACTCAGCTTCCTGGTGCGGGAATTCGCCGGGGCAGCGACAGGGCTACCGGTGACGTCCATGACACTTGAGGAGCTCCGGCACCAAGGACTCGAGGGACTCACCAAAGGAATCGCCGGACTCTATCCCAACGAATTCGCCCCCGTGCCCGTCCACTCCGTGCAGCACTCGGCAGAGACGGCGCGCCAGGTGGTGCTCGAATGGAACTAAGTTACTGGTGGGTCCTTCCTTTCGCCGCAGCAGCGGTGGTGCTCAGCGCCTGGCTGTACCGCCGCCGTCGTCGTCCGCAACAAACCCGACCCGTAGCGCACGGTGACCGGCTCACCGACCTGCCTGAATATCACGGGGCGCTGCGCCGGCACCGCAGAAGACTGGCGCTCGCCGTCGTGCTCGGGGCAGTGTTCCTCGCCGCCACCGCGACAGCCGCTGCCAGGCCCATCCTGCGCACCACGGAGGAACCGGAAATCCGGAACAGGGACATCGTGCTTTGCCTGGACGTCTCCGGCTCCATGACCAGCACCGACGCCGCCATAGCCACCGTGTTCCAGGAACTCGCCAAGGAATTCGACGGCGAACGCATCGGCATGGTCATCTTCGACAGCAGCAGCGTGCAGCTCTTTCCCCTCACGGACGACTACCACTACGTCGTGGAACAACTCGCCGAAGCCAAGGAAGCCCTGGACAGCGGCGCGGGATCCTTTTTCGACGGCACGTGGAACGGTGAAGGCTCCTCACTGATCGGCGACGGCCTGGCGTCCTGCGTGCAGAGCTTCCCTGACGACAGGGACCCCAAGCGCTCGCGGTCCGTGGTCTTGGCCACTGACAACTTCCTTTCCGGCGAGCCGATCTTCACCCTGGGTGAAGCCGGAACACTGGCGGCCGCCAAAAATATCAAGGTCTATGCCCTGAACCCCGGCGACATGGACTACGGAGACCGCCCCGATGAGCCGGGTGCCCGTCTCAGGGCCGCCGCAGAGCGGACCGGGGGCGCCTACTTCACCGTGGACAGCGCCGAGGCCGTTCCTGGCATCGTCGGTAACGTCCAGGAATCAGAGGCCACTGGCTACCATTCAGCACCCCAAGCGGTGATAACGGACGCTCCCGCCTGGCCCCTCGGGATCGCATTGATGGCCGGTACAGGAATGCTGGTGCTCGGATGGCGGATGGAGCCATGACCTTCGCCCCCATTATTCCGTGGCCCCTGCTGGTGTTGGCCATCGTCGCAGTGCTGGCCCTCACCGTATTGGCCTTCACGCCGTGGGGTCCCTTGCGAAGGGGACGAAGCCAACCACAACGGTCCATGAGGCCGGCAGCGTTCCGATGTGCCGCCGTCGTCCTTCTGCTTCTGGCCGCCATGCGACCTGGCTGGGCCGGTGGCCAAGCGCAAACTGCGGCGTCGGACATGGACGTGTTTTTTGTAGTGGACACCAGCACCAGCATGGCTGCGGAAGACTACAACGGCACCCAGACGCGGCTGGCCGGTGCCACACAGGACGTCATGGCGATAGCCAAAGAGCTTGCCGGCGCCAAGTTCGCCCTGATCACTTTCGACAACAAAGCCAACCTCCGGATGCCCCTCACCCGTGACGCCACAGCGTTGCAGACAGCCATGACCACGCTCCAGCCCCAAAACGCGCGCTATGCCACGGGCAGCAGCGTGACCGGCGCCAGCCAACTCCTGAAGGAAAAGCTCGCGGCAGCCACGGAGCAGCACCCTGGACGCCCCGCGCTGGTCTTCTACGCCGGCGATGGCGAAAACACCAGCGCCGAACGGCCCTCGGCCATGGATGCCGCCAACGTGGCCGGGGGAGCAGTCCTCGGATACGGCACCATACAGGGCGGGCGCATGAAGGAAACCTCGGACACTGACGCCGGTTACCTCAAGGACCGCAGCGCAGATAGCGCGCGCGACGCCGTTTCACGAATCGACGAAGGGCAACTTCGCACTATCGCCGACCAACTCCACGTTCCGTACACACTTCGGAACGGCACCGGGGCAACGTCCGACATGCTCGGCAAAGCCCAACCCGGTGCCCTCACCATCACCGACGGCGACCCCCCTGGACGTATTGAGCTGTACTGGTTGCTCGCCATGGTCGCCTTCCTGCTGGCATTGCACGAGCCCCTTCGCCACCTTGCCGCGCTCATCAATCTCCGCACTCCAGCACGAAAGGAGCCCTCCCCATGACAAGCAACACCGCACGACGACGGCGACTCCGGCGTGCGCTGTGGTCCGCACCTCCGGCCCTTGTGGCGCTCGCAGTAGCGGCCAAACTCCTGAGCGTGGGTGCCTTGGGTGGTGCAGCAGCTGAGACATTTTCCGCCAAGGAGCAGGGCAAGCTGGCCGGAGTTGCCACGTGGCTTCAGATCGCGAACGTTGTGGAGCCCCACAAAGCGTTGTTTGCCGCCGGAGATGCGCATGCGATGGCGGGGGAGTTCGACGACGCCCGGAGGTACTTCGACGCCGCGCTCCAAGCCGGACCCGGCGTCGACGACTGCAAAGTCCGCGTCAACCTCGTGCTGAGCATCGAGAAGCTGGGGGACTCAACAGGGGACCGGGATGCTGCGGCCCTGCTGTTCCGGGAGGCTCTTAGCACGGCGGAGGCCGCGCCATCTCAATGCCATGTAGCCGGTCCGGCGAACGCAGACGGGGAAGGGGACACGCTGAACGCTGCCGGTGAACGGCTCAGCGGGAAAATCTCCGAAGGCGCATCCCAAAGTGGTGATGAAGAGCAGCCCGGCCAGGAAACTCCGGCCGCCCCGCAAGAGGACCAACTCAAGCAGCTGGAGGAAATCGCCCAACAGGCCCAGCGGGAGCGCTCCGAGGGGCAGGAACGGGGAGAATACCTGCGCAGCCCTGACGATGGGCCACGCGTTGACAGGCCATGGTGACACTTTCGGCGAACAAAGTTCGTAAAGCCTGTTTACGACTCCCACAGGATTTCGTCGTCCACCACGCCGTCTTCGTCTGCGGCGACGACCAGGAGCTCGTCCGTGAAATGCGATCCGAGGGTGAAATCCAACACAAAGTACCGCTCGGGTTGGCCGGGGTAGATGGCGACGTGGCCGAGTTTGAGGGCCTTCAGGAAGACGTCGTTGGTGAGCTGGCCCTTGTCGCGGACACCGAAGACCGATTCAAGCTGCTCTTCCTTGAGCTGTGAACTGTGGAAATGCAGGAACTGTTGGGGGTTGGTGCCGTCCTGGTCAAGCTCATCGGCGATCATTTCCCGGACTTGGTCCACGAGCTCCGGCAGGAAGCGCAGCCGGTAGTCCACCTTGCGCATGGCGGCCTCGTCAAAGTGATCGTGCGCGGTGACGTTGAGGTCCAATTCCAGCTGGTTGCCGGCCAGCTCATGTCTGGCGACGAAGCAATGCTCACGCCCGTGGTTGAGCTCGATCTCCCCAAAATGTTTGCTCGCTACCTTGCCCATGTGATCAATCTAACCCCATCAACGGGCGGGTTCCAGCACTTGGGGATAATTCACCTGCGTCGCTGCGGACCCTTGACAGGCGCGGGTTTCAGGGGGTGGAGACCGCTCTTTCCCGACGTGTCCCTGAGGGTGTCGGCAAGCAGTTGCGTGAACAACTGCACTTGGGCTGTGCGCTTTTCGTTGATGAGCAGCGCGAACACGTTTCGAGCCAGCCGGATGTCCGGTACGTCAAGGACCACGACGCCGGGTGGCCGGTTCCGCAGCGCCAGTTCCGGAACCAGCGAGGCACCCAGGCCGGCGGCGGTCATCTCCAGGCTCGCGTGAAAGTCGTCGCTGTAGGCCACCACGCGGGGGTGGAGGTTGCAGCTGGCAAAGAGGCGCTCAATCACCAACGCATCGCTGGTGCCGGGGTGGTGGACGATCCAGGGCATGTCCGAAAGATGGGCCGCTTCAATCTCGGCATCCTCGCGGATCTTCCATGAGGCCGGCAGCACCACGCGGAAGTCGTCGTCGCCGATCCACTGCCTCTCCAACGAATGCGGCCACGCCAAACCGGATTGCCCCACCTGGTAGACCAATGCCACGTCCAGTTCGCCGCCGCTGCGCAAGCCCTGGATGGTTTGGGCGGGTTCAGCAACGGAGACACGAAGTTCGATGCCCAGCCCGTTCCAACGCTCATTTCGCAGGATGTCCGGCAGAACGTAGGTGGCCAGGCTCGGAAAGATGCCCAGCCGGAGTTCCTGGGCGGGGGAGTCGTTCGTCCTCGACGCCGCCGCCATGAGGGCCTCTACATCCGTCAGCACTTTGGACGCATGTCGGGTCATGGTCACGGCAGCTTCGGTAGGGACGACACTGCGGGCCGACCGCTGGAAGAGCTCGACGCCGGTATCACGCTCCAGCGCGGCCATCTGTTGGGAGACTGCCGAGGCTGTGTAGCCAAGCTGGGCGGCGGCAGCAGCAAAGGAACCCAAGCGGGTTACTTCCATCAGCGTCCGGAGGTGGAGGAGATTGACCATCAGCAGATTTTAGCTGTTCGCCACGCCACATTTTCAAAGTGCCACGACACGCCGTATCCCGGCGACACGCTGGAGATTAAATGTGGCTAAGTAGTCCACAGGGTGTGGATGACATCTCTCAATTTGGCGGAATCACGGACATTTTGAGGGCCCTCGCCTGTGGACGAGCAGTGGATTGAATGACATACTTGTAATACATCATCTTGGGGTTCCAGTTCGGCGCTTGCACTACATGTAGTATCGATTTACGGATTGAGCGGGGAACCAGCACAAGACAAAATCAGAGCGTGTTGGCTGTCACGGCAGCCCGCGGGCCGGTATCGGATTCAGTAGCTAGTTCCGGTTGAGCCCGCCAGATACGAAGAGCGACAGACTTCAACTAAGGGGACAGGGATCATGACCGTAACGGTTTACACGAAGCCGGCCTGTGTTCAGTGCAACGCAACCTACCGGGCACTCGACAAGAAGGGCATTGCCTACCAGAGTGTCGACATCTCCCAGGATGCCGAGGCCCTTGAGCGCCTCAAGGCACTGGGTTACATGCAGGCTCCGGTTGTCGTCACCGAGCAGGACCACTGGTCTGGTTTCCGCCCGGACAAGATCGAGGAACTGGCCCAGGCCGTTTCCTCCGTGGCCTAAGTTTCATTCAAACTTCGCCACCACAACACACTAAGAATTCCTATGTAGTCGAGGTGACTCCCATGGCACCGCTGGCAGCGGCACCCGTACGCGATGCTGCGGAAGCTGTGACCACGAGGAGTCACCTCATCTACTTTTCCTCGACCTCCGAGAACACCAAACGATTCGTCCAGAAACTGGGTACGGATGCAGCACGCATCCCGCTCTACGCCCAGGATGCTCCGCTTCAAGCCCTCGAACCTTTCGTCCTTGTACTGCCTACCTACGGTGGAACAAACGGCGAAGGTTCCGTGCCGAAGCAAGTCATCAGATTTCTCAACGATCCCGGGAACAGGGAACTGATCCGCGGTGTTATCGGAGCGGGGAATACCAATTTCGCGGACAACTACTGCGCAGCGGGGGACATCATCTCCGTCAAGTGCAAGGTGCCGCATCTTTACAAATTTGAACTCATGGGGACGCCGGAAGACGTTCAGCGGGTCAACGAAGGGCTGGAAAAGTTTTGGACACAACTGTCGCAGAAACAGAAGTAACCGGGGGCGCTGTGGACACGGTCAAGAAGCCGCTGCCTGAGGCTTTCAAGGGCCTGGGCTATCACGAGCTCAACGCCATGCTGAACCTGTACGGACCCAACGGCGAGATCCAGTTCGAAGCTGACCGTGAAGCTGCGCACCAGTACTTCCTGCAGCACGTGAACAACAACACGGTGTTCTTCCACGACCTGGAAGAGAAGCTCGACTACCTGGTGAAGAACCAGTACTACGAGCGCGAAACCCTTGACCAGTACACGATGAACTTCATCCGCGACCTCTTCAACCGCGCGTACAAGAAGAAGTTCCGTTTTGAGACCTTCCTCGGCGCCTTCAAGTTCTACACGTCCTACACGCTGAAGACTTTTGATGGCAAGCGCTTCCTGGAGCGTTACGAAGACCGCGTCTGCATGGTTGCCCTCCACCTTGCCCGTGGCAACGAAGACCTTGCCAACCGTTTGGTCGACGAAATCATCGATGGCCGATTCCAGCCGGCAACCCCTACGTTCCTCAACGCCGGCAAGGCACAGCGTGGCGAACTCGTCTCCTGCTTCCTGCTCCGCATCGAGGACAACATGGAGTCGATTGCCCGCGCCATCAACTCCGCGCTGCAGCTCTCAAAGCGCGGCGGCGGTGTGGCCCTTTCGCTCACCAACATCCGTGAGCACGGCGCCCCGATCAAGCAGATCGAGAACCAGTCCTCCGGCGTCATCCCCGTCATGAAGCTCCTCGAAGACAGCTTCTCCTACGCCAACCAGCTCGGTGCCCGCCAGGGTGCAGGCGCCGTATACCTGCACGCCCACCACCCGGACATCCACCGCTTCCTGGACACCAAGCGCGAGAACGCCGACGAGAAGATCCGTATCAAGACCCTCTCCTTGGGCGTTGTGGTCCCGGACATCACGTTCGAACTCGCCAAGAAGAACGAGGACATGTACCTCTTCTCCCCGTACGACGTCGAGAAGGTCTACGGAGTTCCGTTCTCCGATATTTCGGTGACCGAGAAGTACTACGAGATGGTTGACGATTCCCGGATCAAGAAGACCAAGATCAGTGCCCGCGAGTTCTTCCAGACCCTTGCGGAGATCCAGTTCGAGTCCGGTTACCCGTACATCATGTTCGAAGACACCGTGAACCGGGCCAACCCGATCGACGGCAAGATCACCATGAGCAACCTTTGCTCTGAGATCCTGCAGGTCTCCTCGCCGTCCATCTACGCGGAAGACCTCAGTTACGAGACCGTGGGTAAGGACATTTCCTGCAACCTCGGTTCCATGAACATTGCCAAGACCATGGATTCGCCGGACTTTGGTCGCTCCATTGAGACGTCCATCCGCGCCCTCAGCGCTGTATCCGACATGTCCTACATCAACTCGGTGCCGTCCATCGCCCAGGGCAACGCCCAGAGCCACGCGATCGGCCTCGGCCAGATGAACCTCCACGGTTACCTTGCCCGCGAGCACGTCCACTACGGTTCCGAAGAGGGCCTGGACTTCACCAACATCTACTTCTACACGGTGCTGTTCCACGCGCTGCGCGCCTCCAACCGCCTAGCTATCGAGACCGGCCAGACGTTCGGCGGCTTCGAGAAGTCCACCTATGCTTCCGGCGAGTTCTTCGACAAGTACACCGAGCAGGAATGGGTTCCGGAAACGGAGCGCGTTCAGGAGCTCTTCGCCGGCCACCACATCCCCACCCAGGATGACTGGCGCGAGCTGAAGGCTTCGGTCATGGAGCACGGCATCTACAACCAGAACCTGCAGGCCGTACCGCCCACCGGTTCCATCAGCTACATCAACAACTCCACGTCTTCCATCCACCCGGTGGCCGCCAAGATCGAAATCCGCAAGGAAGGCAAGATCGGCCGCGTCTACTACCCGGCTCCGTACCTGACCAACGACAACCTGGAGTACTACCAGGATGCCTACGAAATCGGCTACGAGAAGATCATCGACACCTACGCCGCTGCCACGCAGCACGTGGACCAGGGCCTGTCCCTGACGCTGTTCTTCAAAGACACCGCCACCACGCGCGACATCAACAAGGCGCAGATCTACGCATGGCGCAAGGGCATCAAGACTCTCTACTACATCCGTCTCCGCCAGCTCGCGCTGGAGGGCACGGAGGTGGAAGGCTGCGTCAGTTGCATGTTGTAATCAGCCTCTATTGGTTGATTAATTGCGGCCCCGGCCGTACTCAAAACTAAAGAGCACGACGGCGGGTTTCCACCCGCCGTCGTAGGCTTATCTCAAGAAAACCATCGCTTAAGGGGATGAAATGACCGAAAAGGTCAAGCTGCTGACACACGTCGAGGCCATCAACTGGAACAAGATCCAGGACGACAAGGACGTGGAAGTCTGGAACCGGCTGGTCAACAACTTCTGGCTCCCGGAGAAGGTGCCGCTGTCCAACGACGTCCAGTCGTGGCACACGCTGACGCCTGATGAGCAGCAGCTCACCATGCGCGTTTTCACCGGCCTCACCCTGCTGGACACCATCCAGGGCACCGTCGGCGCCGTTTCGTTGATCCCGGACGCGATTACCCCGCACGAAGAAGCTGTGTACACCAACATCGCCTTCATGGAGTCGGTGCACGCCAAGTCCTACTCGTCCATCTTCTCCACCCTGTGCTCCACCAAGGAGATTGACGACGCCTTCCGCTGGTCCCTCGAGAACGAGAACCTGCAGAAGAAAGCCCAGATCGTCATGGATTACTACCAGGGCGACGATCCCCTGAAGCGCAAGGTTGCCTCCACCTTGCTGGAAAGCTTCCTGTTCTACTCGGGCTTCTACCTGCCCATGTACTGGTCTTCCCGCGCCAAGCTCACGAACACGGCTGACCTCATTCGCCTCATCATCCGCGACGAGGCAGTGCACGGCTACTACATCGGCTACAAGTTCCAGAAGGGCTTGGAGAAGGTTTCCGAGGCCCGCAAGCAGGAAATCAAGGACTACACGTTCGAGCTGCTCTTCGAGCTGTACGAAAACGAAGTCCAATACACGCACGACCTCTACGACGGAGTAGGCCTGGCCGAGGACGTCAAGAAGTTCCTGCACTACAACGCCAACAAGGCCCTCATGAACCTCGGCTACGAGGCCATGTTCCCGGCGTCCGTCACCGACGTAAACCCGGCCATCCTGTCGGCTCTGTCCCCGAACGCCGACGAGAACCACGACTTCTTCTCCGGTTCGGGCTCCTCCTACGTGATTGGCAAGGCTGTCAACACGGAAGATGAGGACTGGGAGTTCTAGTAGTCATTGTGAGATGACAGGCTAGTTGGCCATTATGACAACTTAGGTGGCCAATGGCCAGACAAGGTGGCCAACGGACAGGCTATTTGGCCGCTTTCGAGTCCTATGGACAATTTAGTTGGCCATTTCTCCTAAGCTCCCGTCGATCGGTCCGTATGTTTTGGTGCCCCTGTCACTCTCTGACGGGGGCACCCCGACTGGTGTTGGAACATGAGGGCTGAGGAAATGATGGAGCATGGCCCCGTGCGGTGCGCTGTGTGTGCGGCGTTCAGGGTTGGCTCCTAGAGGTTGCTCGGCCACGTGACATGTTCCAGGGTGCTACAGCTGTTGGTTCCACGTTCATCCGTATAGGTCGGCGTGGAACTCCGCGGCCTGCAGGGGTTGGTTTGCGTTCCGCAGTCAAGCCGGCATTGCGTGTAGAAGCACCGGGGACAACAGATGCGTTGGTGTCCCTTTATCATCAAATTTTGTCCGTCGCGCTGACAGATGCGCGCGCCTAGAGTCTAGGCTTCCGGGGTCACGGAAGATGCTCTCCTGCTAGGTCAGTCGGCGGCTCTTAGCAGGGGGACAGGACCGTGGCTTTTAGGACTACGAAAATTCAGTCAGTAGCGGCAGCCGACCCGGAGGCTCTCTACAGGCAGATCGCCAAGACCAATGCAGGTCCGGCCTATCTTTGGGGACATCAGCAGGAACTTCTCCTCGGCTGGCACGAACACTTCCGGGGCCACGAAAATGTTGCTCTGGAGCTTCCCACCGGTGCTGGGAAGACCTTGGTGGGCGGCTTGATCGCGGAGTGGATCAGGCGGGAAGAGCATAAGCCGGTGGCATATCTTTGCCCAACCCGGCAATTGGCCAAGCAAGCCCACGAGAAACTGGTGTCCTACGGTATCTCCGCCGTAGACCTGACCGGAAAATCGTCGGGCTGGCCGCCGGCGGACCGGGCAAAGTTCACCAGTGCCCAGTCTGTTGCGGTCGCCACCTATAGCCACGTCTTCAACGCATACCCGAAAATCCGGGACACCGGCACGTTGATTTTCGATGACGCCCACGCCGGCGCCAGCTATGTCTCGTCCGCCTGGACCGTCTCAGTTCCGCGGTCAGAATCCCTTTACTTCACCTTACTGACTGCGCTCTCTGCCGGTCTGGACTCCGCGACGGTCGAAAGCCTCCGCGACGACGGATCCAGCCTCCGGAACGACGGCAGCGTCTACCTGGTCTCACCCCGAGCTGTCCTCGCGGCTCAGCCCCAGCTGCAGGCTGCCATCGCGGCGGATGGGAACAAGGACCGCGGATACAGAACGTCCATGATCGGGGGCAACCTTGGACTTTGCATGGTCTACGCATCCCACTCAAAGTTGGAGATTCGACCTCTTATCTGCCCCACAGCAACACACGATGCTTTCAGTTCGCCCCAGCGCCGGATCTTCATGAGCGCAACATTGGGGGAGGGGGGCGAGCTTGAGCGTTCTTTCGGAGTCCCGGACATCGCCAGGATGCCCATCCCGCGGGGTTGGGACAAAGAAGGCACGGGCCGAAGGTTCTTTGTGTTCCCGGCTGTCACCAATGAGTTGAATGATGACCCAGACCTTCTCGCTCCGTGGGTGAAGCAGACTGTCGAAGTCCATGGCCGTACGGCACTTCTTACTCCCAGCGCAACTGAATCTTCAAACGTGCTCGAAAAATCAATTCCTGAAGGTTTTACACGTCTGAGCGGGCACACCGTCGAGAATGACATGGCAATCTTCACGAACGATGAGAAGTCGATCCTTGATCTCGCAAACCGCTACGACGGGGTCGATCTCCCCAACGAAGCATGCCGGCTGGTCATTTTGTCCGGCCTCCCCACTCAAAGCGATTTGCAGGAGAAGTTCCAATACAACTCACTCGGCGCCCAGAACGTCCTTCAGGAACGGATCAGGACCCGGCTGGTGCAGGGCATGGGCCGGGCCACGAGGAATCAACACGATTTTTCTACCGTAGTCGTTCTCGGCACTGAGTTGACGAACTTCATGTACCGCCCTGAGGTCTTGCAGGCGTTCCGGGAAGAAATCCAGGCTGAAATAGAGTTTGGCCGCGAGGAGAGCCTTGGCCGTGACATCGCAGACGTCAACGAGAACATGGCTGCCTTCCTGGCACAGAGCGAAGCCTGGTCCGCCGTCAACGCTCAAATCGCGACTGACCGCCTGATGAAGAAACGTGTCAGTCCCCACGGAACTGCTGAATTGGCCAGTGCCGCCTCCTACGAAGTGCAGGCAATGGACGCCTTGTGGTCAGGGGATCTTGAGAGCGCGCTGCGGCAGGCACGCGCGGTGCTGGATGAACTGGCCCGTAACCCGAAAACCGGACGCTACGCTGCGCTATGGTTCCTGCTGGCCTGCAGTTGGACTCAGATGCTGGCCGATCAGCGAGGAGACTCTGAACGCTCACTGCATCGGGCCGCGGTTAAGCATTTCGCCAACGTGCGGGAGCACGCCCGCGGGACAACTTGGTTCAGGCACCTCGACCCGGAAGACCAGGACGGGGTGTCCGTCGAATCCTACGACGAACTGGACCGCTTCGCCGCCGCCCAGATTGTAGACAGGATCAAGGCGAAGACGTGGGGGCGAGAAACCCGGGATCAGCTGGACCAGGCCGTGCGGGGGCTCAACCAAAACAGCTACAAGCCTTTCGAGGGCGGTCTAGTCACCTTGGGAATGCTGGCCGGTGCAAGCGAGTCGTTCGGCAACAATGGAGAGCAAGCAGCACCCGATGCTGTATGGATCTTCGGGGACCTGCTGTGGGTAGCCTGGGAGGCGAAGAGCGAAGCAAAGCCGGGAGGAAAGGTTCCCGCCCGCTACTCCCGGGAGGCTAGTTCTCATCTGACCTTTACCGCCACCAAACGTACGGAAGAGGCCCCCGAGTCGTCCTTCATCTGCTACGTCACCCCTCAAACGAGTGCCGATGCGGGCGCCATGGCCGTCGCGGGCGAGGACGTATTCATGTTGCCGCTCCATGAGCCTTCAACTCTGCTGGCCCGGTTGGAAAAGGCGTGGACCACTGCCCGGGCGATGGGTGACGGAGTAGAAGTCCTGACAGTGTTGCAAGCTCTAAAGCAAGAAGGGTGCCTACCGAGTCAGTGGATTGCGCACTACATGAGGCATCCTCTCAAGTATTTTTCGATGGAGTCGGTCTCAGGTGGGACGAAGGCGGAAGTGACTCCGGACAACGTCCAAGAGTCGACTCCCGCCGAGGCTAAGGCCGAGTCCGGAAGTGAAAAGGGCATCCACAAGAAAAAGGCCGGCGCAAGTCCCAGCGCAGATCCCAAGGCGCCAGCAACCAGCCCGCAAGATTCTCCGCCGAACAAGTAAGTCGACTCTCCAGGAATCCACCACAGTGATTGAGAGCCCGTTCTAAGCTGCTCGCGTGCGAAAATGATGCCGTGGATCACACCCAGCCTCCAGACCAACCGGTTGTCAGCGAATTAGCTCCATTGCCTGAGGACGAATTTGGGGCGGCCGATTCCGGGCCCATCAGCGCTGATGATGCGAATTGTTGTCTGCTGTTTCAGGGCACGAACGGGGAGTCGTCCGGGCGGTATCTCCCGGGCGGCTACACGCTGAGTCTGAAAGGAAGCGTCACCGCACAGCATCACCTTACGGTCCTTCATGAGATCCACCACAAAGGATTGAACGACGACACGGCGTGGGGATCACTCATCCATTTCACCGCCGAACACCCCGGTTGGGACACTGCCCTTCTCGCGCAGCTCGTGGGAAGCTGCAGCGTCATCCATGAAGCATTCGCCAGCTTCATGTCAGCCTCATATGCCGGGCTACGCCACGAGAACGTCGAAGAGGTTTTAGAAGCGTATCCCATCTACCGTCCCTTGATGGTGCGCATGGAGCGACTCCTCACGCATGTACCCCAAGGGCACCGGAAAGAGATAGCCGCCACTGCCGTCGCCCGATTCTGCATGAGCCCTCCGGTGCTGGCGCTCGTATCTGATCTGTACCCTCGCAGAGTGAGGCTGGCTGACATCCCATCCGCGTGGCACCCCGACCAGCGCTTTCGCCGCTTCGGCTGTGTTCGCCCGGAAACCATCATTGACGCGGTGAACGCGGCAGACGCAGGATTTCTCCGCACCTATGGACAACCAATCGATGCGCTGACTCTCGAGGCGAGCGATGACCTGCTCGAGGCTGCGTGGAAAACCTGGGAGGAAACGTTTATCAACAGCGTCGTATCCTCAACCCCCCGGCTGCGCGATTTGGCCCACGTCCCGGCCAACGACCACCTGGCCGGGGTTGGGCAACTTGTTCACGCGGCTACCAGTCGCGGCATCCCCATGTCTCTCACCCAGGACGCGGGTGAGCAGGCGCTCAGTGATGCCGAATCTGTGCAGCGTATCCTCAGTGCGACGGAGCTGCGACTTCGCGAGGAGCCGTGGTCATCGGCTCTTGCCGAGGTCGGCACTGACGTGGACAGTGCTGATGTGATGGGTCTGAGCGCAGCAGGTCCGGTAGCGTTCTTGCTGATTCATGGGCGTATGCCGGTGCAGCTATCCGAAGCGTTCACGTTCTTGGCTGCCGACCCTGTCGACCACGAGGACCAACGGACGCCGATCTTTGCGGTGCGCTTGCTCGTAGATCACGCTGGGCAGGACCTCATACTGAATGCGACGATTCCAAGCACGAATGCCTACCGAGAACTGGCAGAGGCTTGGCCGGAAGAATACCTCATCGCGAACTGCATCACAGCCAGCTGTTTCGCCCAGGGCGGGTGGCAGAAAGTGTGGTTGCCCGTACTGAACCCCCGTCCAACGGTGGTGCTGCTGGACACAGGATTCCTGGGAACTATCGGTGCCGGCCGTTTGCTCGGTGCTGACGAGAGGGTCTATGGGGCATACATGGGGGTCGCCGACCCCACCGTAAAAGCCCTCATTCTCCACGTGGACGGCCACCCCCACGTCATCCTGGCCATCGCCGACGACCTCACCATCCAACTTCTTGCCGGACAGCTCGCGGACCTTCTCGGTGAGCGCCTCATCATGGACGACGCCGACTGGTCCGAGTGGATGTCGGTACTGTCCGCTGTATCCGCTTCAGTGCTCGGCACGGAGTCATCGCTGCGCTTCAACGGCACGGCGTCCACCTGATGCGACAGGTTTCCGGTCTGTACCATCACCGCGGCTGGCGCATCGAGGTCGGTGACGACGCAGAGGCAGCGGACGTACTCGTTGCTTCAATGCACGAAGCGATGCACGACAGGCTTCAAATGACGACTATTTACGGCTGCACAGTGGCTCTGCTCCAGGAACGGGCAACACGAGATCAAAAGGAGCAGGCTCTCGCGCAGGCCATGGCGCTGCAGCGCGGTTCCGCCCGAGTACATGAAGAATACGCCACCTGGATGTCCACGATTCCTGCCGGATGGGGAGTCGAAACTCTGAGGCAAGCGTTTCCCATCTATGCACTGCACCTGGTCCGTTCTCAAAGGCGCGTGCAAGCCCTGCATGGCCCATATCTGGCCATGCACGCTACTCAAGCGGTCGCCCGCGCTTGTATGCAACCGGCCGCCCTTACTGGACTTCTTGCTGCTGAGGACCCTTCGACGCTCACGGCGGGCATGCTTGATCACACCATGCGGCCAGATGTCAGACTGCAACGCCTGGAGCGTGCGCTTTCCCAGCATGGCTGGGGACCATTGGAGGGCTGGGTCGGCGATGCTGTCGACATGAGCCCGGAGCGTTTCGCAGATGAGAGCGACCCGGGGTGGGGTGAGCTCAACCGGGCAGCCTATGAATGGTGCCGCGCGCTCCTTGAGTCTTCGGGTTGCCCGACGCTGCCTTACGATGGGCACCTTCCACACGTGGATTCGCTTCGCGAGGCTATAGGGCTTCCTGAGAACCCTGCCGACGTGCCGTCTTCGTTGATTGCGTTGATGTCCGTCGAATCGGAGACGCTGGTCCTTGAGGACCCACTGCCTGCAGTTGTTCTGCCCGCGGGCACACCGCCCGCTGAACTTCTCGCCGGGGACGGTGACCGCAGGCACCTTTTTCTCGCTATCCGCCCCCGGCAGCGCCTGCTCGTGCAGTATCAGCTGAACGGTGGTTCCCTCAGCGAGGCACCCCACGTGGCTGTTCTGCGCCGCGTACGTGAAGATGGCACCGTCGAAATCCTCGACGTGACGGACCAGAGCCCAGCCGCGATTTCCGGCGCCGGGGCCGTGGTTGTCAGCATTGCCATGTCCTCCCTGGCCCAGGAGACCATCCAGCAGTACTGGAAGCCGCTCCTCGGACGAGAACAGGCCTCCGTTCTGTGCGATCTACGCCCGTCCGTGAACCTGCAGGGGTGGTTGCGGGAGACTGCCTTGACGGTGAGATATGCGATGGTTGGGATCGAGACCAGGGTCGGGATGGTTCGTCTGCTGGTGTTCCAGATCGAAGACGGCGCCAGCTCATCGCGCATTTACATCTCTCCGGTGAGCCGGCTGTACAGTTCCGGACTGTTGCTGTGGCTCAACGAATCCCAGAGCACGGTGGGGAGGGCCCGGCATGACGACACGCTAGGGGACCTGCCGCTGGTCCGATTCTCTGCTGCCCATATCCTTCTTGAAGAACGACTCTTTTCCTTCGCCGCAGGAGACACCCGATGACGACCACCGTTAACCTGTATGACTATTTCTCGGAACGGGACATTCCTGAAGAGTTCGGCCGCGAATGGCTTAGCTCAGATGTGCTCGCGCCGCTCGGCATCAAAGCCGACAACTACATGGCGGACATTTGCGAAGACATCCTGGTAGGCGCTGCCGACAACAGCGCCGGGGAACTCCACATGCGACCCGGAGGCTGGCGGATAAATCTTGGCACGTCCGTCGTGCGTACGTTCGTCACATCAGCTGTCGTGGGTGCCGGCCTGTTCGTTGCTGGGGCCGATCAGATACCGCTGGAGCTTCTTCCCGCGGTCCTACCCCTTCTGGTGGACCTTAAACAGGTGCGCTTGAACCGACAGGACCGGGAACTCTTCATTCCCCTTCAAAAGGCCGCTGCCGGGCTCGAAGGGTTCGCTTTGCATCCCGAAGTGCTCTACAACCGACTTGAGCCAGTCGTTAGGGACCGGCTCAACTACGGTGACTATTTGGCCTTCACGGAGCGGCTCATCGAGGCAGGGAAGCTCGACAACGCCGGCGGGAACGACATCCGACCTCGCCGCGATACTGCCTGGATCCGGATCACTCTGGAATGAACTGGTTGCTCAGCCTGAACCGGGGTGCATCGTCGCCCAGCCGTGGAACAGAAGAATGACTAATGCGCGTTAGTTCAGCCCCGGTGATGGACCCAGATCCACAGCCGGACGGGAGCGTAAGTTAGTCCTCGCTTGTCACTGGCGGCAAGGCCTCGATGCTGACTACAGGCGAAGTCGTTCGCAGAGTTGGCACGTGATCTTCACGGATTTGTATCCAGAACTGAGCTGACTCGCCAACGATGCAGGATACAACCATGAGCAGGTCGAGCACGTCGCCATCGCGCCGCAATTGCGTCAGTTCCACGACCTGGAACTCCGGAATTGGGGCGTTGACGGAGCCGTGCCTTTCCATTGTCCTGCCCGTCAGGTCAAGAACGTATTGGCTGCCCGTTGCTGTGCTTATCAGGAATCGGCCCAAGTCATCATTGCTCAGCTCCTGAGTCATGCCTTGAGCTTAGCGGTCATTACAAGGCAAAAGCATCGCAGCGACGAAGCCGGCTTTGTCGTCCCCCGCGGTCCTGTCTGCTTGTGCGCGCCACATAAACTTAGTTGGTTATGCCCTGACGGCGGGACAGGAGGGATGCAGAGGATATGGGCGCTGATGATGCGCAGGCCTGCTTGAACGATGATGGACTCGTTGTGGCTCTGGTGAATATGCTTGCCGCCGGACCAAAGCAAGCGGCCCGTGAGGTCGTGGCTGTACGTTCCGAGTCGGCACCTCCAGTAACGGCATCGGCTTCGGGGATGCCCCAATCCTGGGATCATCAGCTCGTTGACCCTGCGGCCATGCCAGCGATTACACAAGACTTGCTCAGCGACCGACATCTCGTTTTGATGGTGCCGCCCTGGGGGCTGCCGCCCGGGTCCAAACGCAGAAGGGTTCTCATTCGTGACGGGGCGCCGGTGGAACCCGAACCTCCGGGCTGGGAAGAACAAATTCCTTTGGCAGTATCCGTTCCGCAGTCGGACGTGCACTTGTTTGTGTTGCTGCCGGTCGTCGCGGTGAGGACCGAACGATACCGCGCCTTCCGGGCCGGGCTTATGGCGAAATGGAGCATCACCGACGTTGTTGTGCTGCAGGGCGCGATCCCCGGCGTCGCCGCGCGATTTGAATGTGTCCTCCTTGGGCTCAGGCCGGAAGCCTTCGCCGACGGGAGCACGCGGTTCTTCGAACCCGGCCACCCGAATGACACTGACCCCTCCAGCGTCATCGCCGATTTTGCCCGACTGCAGCGTATGGCCGGTGGCTACACGGATTTCGGCTACGTTCTCAGGGGAGGGTTTGAGGCCGGAGATATTCTCACCCATGGGTTGCGGGACCCGAAGCTGCAGGCGACGCGGACTGACCTTGCCAACTTCGGACGGACTGTCGCGCTGAAGGACCTCTTTGAGATCCGTCGCATAAGATTCCGGGATCAAGATTTTTGTCGGGCGGATACTCCAGGAGCAGCGCGCATCATTTGGAGCCGCGACATTACGGAAAGCCCATTGCAATCGGATCGGGATCGCCCACAATGGGCAACCGTGGACCCGGGGCAGTTGCTGGAACCGGGAGACTTCCTCACCCCCGGCTTTACGCCCAGATCCAACGGCAAGGGCTTCACCGTGGTCGCCCACTCGCCTTGCGATGGGCCAGCCGTTGCCGGGCCTACCATGGTCGTTCTCCGGCCGCGTGAATCCGTTGCCCCCGAAATCATTGATTTCTCCCTGCGGTACCTTCGATCTCCGGCAGCCAGACGTGTGTACCTGAAAATGAACCCTGAAATCCGGCTCGGCAGGGGCTTTGATGAAATGGTTGTGCCGGTCGCTGATGAGGAGATTTTGGCTGCCTTGCAAAATCTTCGGGATGCCCAAAGTAACTTTCTTGAGTGGGCCGACGAAGCCGGGGCGGTCATCGATTCGATCTTCGATTATCCATCCGTCGAAAAAGCGAGACCCCGCATCATCGAAGCTGGGCGCAGCGTCCGCTCGCGAAGTCGTGAAGCCCGCAACCTTGATGACCCCGACTTCGCTGTCCGCCGTGCATTTCCTTACCCGGTAGCGCACAGATGGAGGGTCATGGAAGCGGCCCTTTCTGGCGCGGCAACACCTCAGGAGGGGTACACCTCGATCCTGGACACCACAGAATCCTTACTGGCGCTCCTAGCCCAACTGACGCTGGTTCTGGCTCAAGCGTCGAACATTGAGGTGAAGGCGAAGGCCGCGATCCAGCGCAAGTTCAAGGCAGGGTCCGGTCCAGGCATGGGGGATTGGGCGGCAGTACTTCAGGAGACTACGTCGAAGCATTTTGCTCAATCGCAGGGTGCCCTTGCAGAAATCCGAGGCATGTTCCGTCTACCCGGGGTTGAAGCCGCTCGCGTGAGACTGAACGCACGAAGGAATGATGAAGCACACAACCGCAGGGTTGAGGCCGTCGAAGTACGCGACGAGATACAGACCGCTCTCGGGGACCTGCGCACCCTGGCCCATGCGGCGAGGTTCTTGGTGGACATGCCACTGCTGCACGTGACAGGTACGTCCTGGGACTCCTATGCCCGTGAGGCGATCATAACCTTCCGGGAAATGGTAGGCGATCATTGGGTCGTCAAGTCCCAGACGACATCGGTGGCTTCCAATGAGATCGAGCGTGACAGCCTCTACGTCGTTGATCCGGAGGGCCACTGGCACCTGCTGCGTCCATACCTGGTCGTTAGAGACTGTCCACTGTGCCGCACCATCTCGACCTTCCATGTCGACACAGTGACGAAAGGCGGCCAGGTGCGGATGAAAAGTCTGGAGAACGGACACACTCTGATCGAGGATCGCGAATACGAAACCTTGGTGCAGGTCGGCATGTGCTGAAGCGCCCGGGGTGCATGGTCGAGGTCTGCAGAGCATATCAGCGGCACAACCATGGCTGTATACCCAACCCGCGCCGTCCACCGCACAACGATCCGCCATCCTGGGGGTGGACAAAGGGCCACGATTTTACCGTGGCCCTTCTATCGCTGTTGCGTGGTTGCAGCCACAGCAACTGTTCATAACAGGATGCCGACGCGGGATGCATGATCTACATGCGCTCCGACCCGGCCAGAGTAGGCGGCCACGGCTCGAACGTCAAGGAAATTGACAAGACCGTTGACGTGCCCCGCGCCTTGGATCACTCTGGAGGGACGGGGTAAGTTTTCCCGGACCGGCCCGGCCGGATTAGTGGATTTGCAGATCCTTCGGCTTTAGAACCGGTCTCATGACAGGAACCAGGGACCAGGAGCTCGGACAACGGCGCAGTAAGCCCATCTAACACTCATGAGCAAACCTTCAATCGTGTCCAAACTTTCCTGTGCCTTGCGGCGAAAGGAATCACACGATGGCACTTCTCTCAAGGTTGCCTAAGTCCCGCACGGCACAGGACGTATCTCCTCCGGTGTCGTAAGCGGAAGATGCGACCCTAAATTCGGGATGCATTCGACCAGTTCGAAGGAAACTGCACCGGCCCCGGGGGATGAACGCCTCAACGCCTGCGTCCTCTTCAAGTTCTTGGTCTCATGAACTTGTTCAAGGATGCAGCAACTTCGGCGTGCTGTTTGCTGCCCTGATTCCCTGCCCGCTCTCCGGCGTGCCGCGCCGCCCAGGTGCCCGGTCACGAGCCGGAAGCCCCACGGATATTTCCCGTGCCTCAGAACCACCAATTGAGCTAATCCCGGCCGTCCGCCAAACGGCGCCACCCGTGAATTCCGGAACCGCATAGGAATCCGTGAAGGAGGAACGGTACATGAACAAGAAAGCCACGAATCACGAGGCTTTGAGCACTCTGGGGTTCGAAAACGGGGAGGACGTGATCTCCTGGATTGATTCTTCCGGGGAGATCCGCAGCAGAAAGGCCTCCGGTGCCTGTACGCCAATGGACTTGCATCTGGCGATGCCGGCCAGGGTCGGACATCGTTACAGGCATCAAAGGAACTATCACGGCCTTTACTGGTGCGCCGGTACCCGGTCGCACGTCTGGTACGAGTCCATGTCCGAGTACAGCGCCCTCATGAACCAGGATCATCAGAGCAGCCTGGTTGCCATCGCGGCACAGCCAGCACTGATTCAGTTCGCTGACGGTACGCGGCACTACCCGGACTACTTCGCTCTCCATGACTCGGGAGTGAGAGTGATGTATGACGTGCGGCCATTGTCGTTGGTTGATGAAACGACGGTCGGACAGTTCCAGAAGACAGCCCAACTCTGTGAACGGGTTGGGTGGGGCTACGAAATATTGCATGGGCTCGAGGGCGTCCAACGGCACAATCTCGAATGGATTGCCGGATACCGTCACCCGTGGGTCCGGCCCAGCGAGGACATATCAGAGCGCATACACGAGATACTGATCCAGCCCCGGTCCTTGGACGACGTCAGTGCTCTGCTGAATCCCGGTGAGCCCTCGAAGGGCATGCCGGCGATTTTTCATCTCCTGTGGGCGCGCGAGATCGCCTACGACAACACCGTCCCATTGTCGTGGGGCACAGAACTAAGAAGGTACCAAAGTGGCTGATTTCCGCATCGGCGACACCCTTGAACTTGCCGATGGAGACTATCTGGTTGAGTCCATGGCAGGTGGAACGCTGCGCCTGCGAAACCTGCGCAGTCAGGAACTGAACATGATCCACGTCTCCGCGGTGCCGCGCCTGCTGGCGCTGCCGCCCGTGCTGGGGCCTGACCGTCCAGGCCCCAGAAGTTTCGATTCCCTGCCTGCGGAGGTGGCCGAAGGCACCAGAACCATGGCCCGACATATCGAGGAGGTCATCTACGGTAAGCCCCATGGGGAAGAGACCTGCCGGGAGGAGTATGACCCTGAGCACGTCGGCTTGTTGGAGCGCCAGCGGCGCAAAGCGGTAGAACTGTCCCGCCTCGGCCATCCGGTTTCGGAGAGAACCATCCGGCGGTGGGTGGATCTATACCGGCAATCCGGGCCGGCAGGCTTGGTCGACGGACGACAATCACGAAAGGATGTACCTCTTGGGAACTTGGACATCCGGGTCCGGGATGCCTTGGTTGCAGCAATCACCAAAGCCACCAACCGCTCCACGGGCACCGGTATTCGGCTCATCCACGAGGCGAAGGCTGAGCTTTTGCGCAAATATCCGGGAGAGGAAATTCCGATCCCCTCGGACAGGTCCCTGCGGCGCCACATAGGCGTTCTCACCAAAGGCAAATACACCGCCGGTAGCGCGGCGAACCGCAGGAGTGCCGACAACGCACCCAAGCGCATGTTCAGCGCCCGGCCGGCTATCAGTCCCGGCCACGAAGTCCAGATCGATTCCTCGCCATTCGATGTACTGGCACGGGGCATCGACGGCAGGCCAGTGAGGGCAAAACTCACGATCATGCTGTGCAAGGCAACGCAAAGCATCATCGCGACCAGCGTCAACGTGCGAGGCGTGAAAGGTGTCGACCTTGCCTTCATGTTGGCCCAATGCCTGGTTCCCCCGCCCCCCCCCCCGGGGGGGGGGGGGGTTGCCCACGCGACCGCACAGCAGGGCCTGCCCTGGTGGTGGAGCGTTGCCCAACGAGACCGAACTGAAGGCCATGCCGTGGGCCAGGCACCTCAGCCTTGATGAGGTGGCCGCTTATGACCTGACCCGTCCCTTCATCAAGCCGCAACGCATCATGACGGACAACGGCAAGGATTATCTCTCAAGTACGTTCATGTCCGCCTGTGAAACCTTTGGCGTGGACATCACCCGCTCCGCCATCCATACACCTACAGACAAACCAAACGTCGAACGGGCGTTCCACACGATCAAAACGAAGTTCGTTCAGTACCTGCCGGGAAACACGGGCGGCAGCGTTGACCGACGCGGCGCGGCAGTCGAAAAGGAAGACCTTCTGGACATCTACACCTTGGCGGAACTTTTTGATCGCTGGGTCAGCGTGGTCTGGCAAAACATGACCCATGAGGCGCTCAGGGATCCGTTGGATCCGAGGGTCATTCATTCACCCAACAGCATGTACATGGCGATGTTTGATATGACAGGTTTCGTGCCGGTGCCCCTCTCGCCGGAGGACTACATTGCCCTGCTTCCCACTCTGGAACGGACTATCCAGGCGGACGGGATCAACGTCGACTACAGACGCTACGACTCGCCCGAACTGGGTCCTTACCGGCTGCAACCGTCGGGACGTTCCGACACCGGAGGAAAATGGGTGATCCATTACAACCCCCACAACCCGGCCGCGGTGTGGGTCCGCCACCCCGAGACGGGGGAGTGGATGGAATGCCGATGGATGAACAAGGACGCCTTCGAGAAGCCCTTCTCAGCCTCCATCCGACGTTCTGCCCGGCAAATTACCGAAGCATTCGGGGTCTTGGGAGACCAGGAAAGCACTGAGGCCACCGTCGAGATGATCGCCCAAACGCAGAACGCAAAGATCGGCAAGGCCCGGCGTGACGCGGCAGAAGCCATGGAACAAGTGTTGGCTGAACGATCGAGCAAACAATTTCCGCGGGCGACGACTCCTTTGGTAGTTGTCCCCGACGTCGACATCCTCGATGACGAATCGTATGAAGAGTACAGCGTATTCAACCCTATGAAGGGCAGCAGGTAAATGCAGTTCACAGACAACACCACAGTTACTTTGAACACCTGGGAGGCCCTGACCCGGTTGGTTTCCGCGGACTATGAGCCTTTCCAGATGCCCGACATCGAAGAGTATCGGGTTCTGGACACCATCGGCATTGGGTCCTTCAACGCACGCCGTAAACGTCTTCTCAGCGGAGAAATCACCATCGAGACACCGCAACTGGACGATCTGATCCGAGCCACCGAAATGGCCATGGCACAGAATCACGCCGCCCCTGCAGGCCGGCGTGGTGTCATGGTCACCGGGCCTTCGTCGGTAGGCAAGACAACCGCCTGCATAGCGTTGATGAGGTACGTCTACGCGGAATTCAATCGCCAATGCCCGGAGTATGTTGCTGACGGGGCAATCCCAGTCGCCTACGTCGAAGTGCCACCGAGTTCAACCCCGAAGGGCGTCATGCAACGGTTCGCCGACTTCTATGCACTCCCTTACGCCGAACGCACCTCACTGAACGCACTGCGGAAAATGGTGGTTTCGGCCGTCAGGCAATGCAGAACACAAGTGATCGTCGTGGACGAACTCCACAACCTTTCCAGAATCAGTCAAGTGAACGGGCAAAGCGTAGACACGCTCAAAGACCTGTCCAACGACTGCCCGGCTACCTTCGTATATGCCGGAATCCATCTGGACCGCGGCGGTTTGCTTGCCGGTGAACGGGGCGATCAAGTTTCCCGACGTTTCAGCAGGGTCTCCATGCAGGTTTATGGTTACGCGACGCCGGAGCAACGTAGGTCATGGAGAAGCGTGGTCATGGGCTTCTCCAAAGCACTCCCACTGTTCAATCACGAACCGAAGTCGCTCCTGGTGGAGGCCGAATGGTTGCACGAGCGAAGCGGCGGCAATATCGGCACGCTTCAGAGCATCCTTGTGCAGTCAGCGTTCAGGGTGATCGATGCTGATGATCCGGAGAACGAACGCTTGAGCCGCGAACTGATGAGTGAAGCCCTGCGGGATCTGCGGGCCGAAGCGGGAGAGGCAACACTTTTGCGCACCCGCGCGGCCGCCAAAGCCAGGGCTAAACTCTCATCAAGGAAACCTCATGCAGCATAGGCAGCTGCCAGGGCCCATGCGGCTTAGCCCCTACCCATTGGAAACCTCACGCAGTTTCAGCAGGCGCCTGGAGGGTGCCTTGGGATTGGGGAACGGCGGCCTGCACTCAGTTGCGGGCTCGACCGCAGCCCGGTCCCAGGCGACCCGGCCCAACCATGACGATATTGACGCAGTGACTCTCATAGCCGCTCAACTATGCGGTATTGAGAACGGGTGGTTCGCTGCTGAAGAACGTTTATACGCCATACCCGGTACGGGCATTCGACTGCTGTGCGCGGACTGTGCCAACCACGAACTGGTCGAAACGCTTCCCCATATGCAGAGAAACTGCTGCCTTGTCCACCATAAATGGACGGGCCCGGAACCGGGGCGGCTGGCCGGCCAGCGGAAAGTACCCATGGCTCCTGGTCGATGGTCATCTGTATCTATAAGTAAAGAAATCCTCACGTCTGAGGGCACATATCGCGATCTGGTGAGCCAAGGCCGGACCAACCTCACTTTGATCAAAGCGATCATCGGCATCGTGGACACCTCGCATGGAAGGGCCACCGAGCACATCGTCACTCCGTCGAACTACACTGAGGTCGTTAAGCTCCTGCAATTCCTCACGGACAATACCGCTCTGGAACCGCTACTGGATCCACGACAAACCTTCGCGGAGGCATACCGCCAGCTGACTGAGTCGATCACCACGCTGATCCCTCAGGTACGACCGGCCACGGTAGACGGAGTCTGGCTGCTGCTCCGACCGACGTTCCTAGCCGTACGGGATTCTATGCTGGGGGCCTTCCCCGGAAATGAGTTCGCACCCATCATCTCCCCGAGCTGCGACCCAGCCCTCGCCAGCCAGGTGATCCGCCCCTTGGAACCCTTCGGCCGGTATCTCCGACAGGGTGCACGACAAAACGAACTGGAATCCTGGGTCGAAACTTATGCTGTACCGGGCAATAGGGCTGCGAAATCAGGTGACCTCCCCAAGGGAACGGCAACTCTCATCATCTGCAAAGAAGGGCACGTCATCGAGCGTTCCCGAGGCAAGATTGTTCAGTCCATAAGTTCCGGCGGTGCGCTCTGCTCGATCTGCAGCGGTCAGACGCCTTTGCCTGGGTACAACACTTTGGCCGACACACACCCATACCTTGCACTTCAGTGGGACACCCCCGGCAACGAAGGCCGAGGACCCGAAACCGTGATCCCCGGCAGCAACAAGCGTGCCGCATGGATGTGCCCTGTAGGCCATAGGTTTGTGGCTATCATCGTCAACCGGACACGAAATGGGTCCGGATGCCCTGTCTGCGCCAACTTCCTCCTACAGCCTGGGGTCAACGACTTAGCAACCACGCATCCCGGGTTAGCAGCGGAATGGCATCCCGAGCTGAACAATGGGCTGACGCCGGACCAGTTCATAGGGGGCCAGAAAGGCAGGTTTGCCTGGTTGTGCCCGGAGGGGCACACGTACTACAAGCCAATCAGCAAACGAAAGTCCGGCCAAGGATGCCCGGTCTGCAGTGGACGTACAGTGATGCCTGGGATCAACGACCTGGCCACCACCCATCCGAAGCTGGCAGCCCAGTGGGATAAGGAACTCAACGGAGAACTCACACCAGAGGCAGTATCGGCAGGAAGTGAAAAGAGCGTGTATTGGAGGTGCCCCCGGGGGCACTCGTACGACGCCTTCCCCGTGAACAGGACCGGATACAAGAAAGCAGGGTGCCCGTACTGCTCGAAAAGGAAGCTGCTCGTAGGCTTCAACGACCTCGCAACCCAGTATCCGGCCCTCGCCAAAGATTGGAACAGTGCACGGAACGGGGGCCTTTCGGCGGAGGATGTCCTACCGGGCAGCAGACTTTGGTGGTGGACATGCAGTTACGGCCATGATCAGCACATGATGTTCCGCAACAGGCTTCGCGCCGGGGGGTGTACAGCCTGCCCACCGGATCGGAGGCGATCAGCCGAGACCGAACCGGCCGATCCAGCCTTGACTCCCAGGTAGTGCCGCAGGACTCTTATGAAGAGGACAGGCGAAGACGAATCAGTCCTGGAGAAAGGCTGCGGGTGATGGCTGGCAGGCATACGAGAGGATCCGTCGATACCGGGGAGCTTCACACCTATAGTGAACATGACCTTTGTCTCTGCGGCCGCAAAGCCCCTCAGGCAATATCCCGTGCCGAGCTTGCTGCCGAAGCGAACGGGTGGCGCCGTGTCGAGCGTGCCGCCGCGAAGCTCCGGGTCACCCTGGATGCGAGACTCAACCGAGCGACCCCGACATCAGCGCTCGATTTGGCCAGGGAGTCAGGGGAACCCGTCCTGGGGCAGGGCTGGGAAGAAGTCACGGTGCGGCGCCTTGAAGCGGAAGCGCGCCGCCGCTGCGCCTGCAGCTGCCACAGCTCGTTGACATTGAATTCATGACGACCGGATGGCATGGTGTGCCTGGCCCGCACCCTCCTGGCCCTCATCCTGCATGAGCTGCTGAGGTGACCGGCGCAGGTGACTACTCGCGGTTCCGAGGAATTTAACGATCCGGACATGCGACTTGCCGACAGGTGATTGCGGAAATGAATGTGCGCAGGTTTAGCGTGATTCTTACCGGGCCGAGCACCCCCAACAAGTTTGGCGACAAGGGAAGGGGTGCCCGGCCAAAGAGCAGTAGATAGAGGTCCGCTGCTGGCTTCATGGTACGCAGGCTGTTCGCCGACGGGCAACAACCAAGTGGCCGTGTTTCTGGTCGGTTGGCCTCGGAAACGAGGTGTGCGATGGGCAGACATTCCAAACCCAGACCCGGGTTGGCAAAGTGGACTCCCAAGGACTGGGCTTACCTGCTGACTTCTGTTGGCTACCTTGCCGAGAAAGCGTGGAAGATCTTGAAGGACTGGGGAATGTCCTAGCCGGACCAAGGCATGGCCGCGGCGCCCGGCGGCCATGCACCGGTGTACAGCACCCGTGTTTCCTGGAATTTAGACCCCGCACTCCTGACGCGCTGCCTTCTCCGTGGCGAAAAATGCGAAAGGTGGCTGCCAGTACCACTCCCGCAGACCAGTAGGTGCCGTGCAAATCGTCCGTTCTCCCAAGTCATCTTCTCCGATCCATGTGATGTCAGTCTGTTTCATATTTACAACCATGGTTTGCTTTCCTTGCGTACCGATGACATAGCCGTAAACCGTCCTGGTTTCTGCTCCACTTTTGACGGCTATCTTCTCGGATGGAACCCAAGGCCTCCACGTGATGAAAATGACCATACTTAGTACGCTCAGCGTGACTCCCCACAAGAAGAGGTTCCTGAGTATCTTTGGGAGTCTCTTCGGTTCCTTGTTCATCTTCCGCAGCACAAGCTGGATCAATGAGATCAGAATGAAAAGTATGAGCCCTGCGAAAGCTACCACAATGAAAAGCGTGGGAACTGCCATGAAGATCAGCGGCACGCAGAGAGCTAACAAGGCTCCTTGAGTGCCGGCGACCTTCCATGACCTCTTAGGGTTGGTTTCCGGGGACAGGTACCGACTGATGCTGGGAAGAAAGTATGCCAGCACCGCTGCAATGGGTAAGGCCGTAAATAGAGTTGACGTCAGAATTGTGAACTGCTGGCCGACGCTCAGAATGGCCAGCGCCATGGAAGAGTCTCCTCGCGAGAACATCAAGATGCGAGTAACACAAAGCACAATGAGCGCGCTCGACAGTAGCAGGCCAGCGTGCTGCTGGAGGGTCGATTTGAACGCTTGCGCTTTGGTTTGCTGATCCAGGAGAGTCACGTTGCCTATTGTCCCTTGCCGACTATCGTGCACCCACATTTGGATGCTCCGTCTGTGATCTCGTCATGCGTGATGGCCGCAAGTGGCACAGCGACCAGAGCTCACCAGGTTCCCGTGGTGGCGAACAGGCTTGTTCGGCTTGTGGCGCCATGGGAAGTGGACAGTGCACGGCTGGACAGTTCCTGTATGGCGGGTGGTCGTTACTCAGGTTGTCGACGGCGAGCTCATCTGAGCATGTCCAGGCCCCCGGGTGCCGGAGCAGGGCACTCCGGTACGGGCGGGTCGCGAATGCTTGGAGGTGGTCCCGTGCTGGGCAGTCCGCCCGGTTACCGCTGAATCTCGCCTTTCTTCGCGGAGGAATCCCGGTTGCCCAGTTGTGCCAGCCGTGCGGCCACTTTATCCTTGGGCCGGGGATGGCTCTGCGTACAAACATCATCAGTAAGAGCCATGGGCTGTCCGCACTGCCAGCATGTCCAGGACGTTGCTTCCTGGATGACGGTCGGAAGTTGGTCGATCAGTTCCTTCGGCCACTCAGGGACCGGGAGAGATTCATTCCTGATTTCAAGATCACTGTCCTGGAAGTTCTGTATCAACGTTGGATAGTCCTTCTTCTCCCAAGCACGAATGGTTTGAACCCGTCTGGCCCCGCTTCGGCATAGCGCGTCTTCATCGACCCACTTCATGCCGGGGCGATGCCATTCGGTAACGATGCCGAGTTCCTTCTTTGCCTGGGGCGTTACCGCCGCCACAAGATGCTCCAGCTCTTTAATGGCTGAATCTGAGACCTCCGTAGCGGCCAGAAACAAGGTGAAGGCCAAACGGCCAAGCCAATTGTTTCGCGACCGCCAAGCTGACAGGGCGTCGTCTTCCCACCCGGCAGAAGGGGACAGTGTGGCTTTTGGTGTTCTTGGCGATGGGACGGTAAGCCTTAGTCCCTCATCGGGCCCTACCGCAAGCACCGCCCTTATCTGGGCTGCGACTTGGCCTGTGGGGAGGGAGGAGTCGTCTACAAGCCTTCGGATTGTTTGGCACGCCAGCGCGTGATGCTTCTCCGCCGCCCAGTAGAGCTGTCCGAACGGCAAATCGTTGATGCGAAGCAAAGTGTAAGCAGCCGATGCAGCATCCAAATGCCAGAGGTCAGCGGCTGAGCACGCTTCAGGCTCCCCTAGGGCATCTCTCATCAATTCGTCGGGCTGCGAGGTTTTGCTGAATGACTCAGGGAAGGCAGCAAGAAAGTCCCCTTCCAGACCGCTGTCGTGGAACGCGACTTCGTCATGAAATCCCTTTGCCCTGAGCAGTTTCCGGACATGGTCGAAACTTTCGGTCGGGCCGATCAAGGAGCCAGCAAGCACTCGGGACGCCAGCCGGCTTTGGGATGGGTCAATGATCTCCGCAGCGTGTTCGGCAACCACCTCTATACCCGAGACATCGATGTCCTGCCAGGCCGTTACGTAGCCGTCAGACCAGGCCTTATCCGGTACGGGAGGCAGCGCTGCTTCGATAAGCTGCCAGGGTTCCTCCGTCTGAGTGTTTTGAGAGTTGCCTATTGCCAGCAGAGCCAAGAGGACGGCCTTTTGCCGGTTCTCCAACTGGAAGTCCGCAAAATCGCGCAGCTGCTGCTTCTGCTTGCTGGACAGGGGCAAGCCAGCGAGCCTGACAGCCAACCGATAGGCAGAATCCTCGGGGCCGCTTAGAAATTTCAGGGCGTCGATTCCGGACGAATCATTGTTAGAATCCGTGCCGCGGGGCATGAATGGAAGCCTTTGCGTTTGCGCATCCAGCACCCGGGCAAAAGTTGCGTCGCTGAGTTTGGCCCCTTCATCAACTGCGTCGAGTACGACATCCAAGAACTCCACCTCGCCGTCGGCCGCGATGGTGGCGATCCATTCCATTGCTTCAGTTTTGAGCCCACACAGTAGGCGCACCGTTACGAAAGACTCCGGATCGGACTTGTTGGCAAGCACCCAGGCCTTCATGACATCGATGTCACGGGCGAGAAGCATGGCAACGCCGATTTCTGCGAAGAGCCTGGAACGTGCACGTAGCAGTCCTTCTTCTGTGGAAGTGACGAAGACTGCCGCAGTAGTGTCCCAAAAGCTCAGGATGGCTCTTGCATAGTCGTAAGTGGCTGGGCCAGGGATGTTCCATGCCTTTTGGAGACGACGTTCTACGGCCTCCAGCGCCGTCGTCCATTCCCCGTCGCCAGCCACAACCCCCGCAATGTCAGCAAAAGTGTCTAAGACGATATGAGCCTGATAATCAAGCGCCAGGCCCGGAGCGATGCTGTCTATTCGCGCCATCTCCCAACGTTTAACGCTGGAGTCCAGTGCGGCCCGGAGCAACCCGGAGCGGGAGCGTGGGACACTTGCGGGTCCGTGGGCGACAAGAACCGAAATCATCAGCATCGCCAGCAACGGCACTGCCCAAAGATCACCATCTTGACGCCGGGATGACCCGACGAAGGCGCGTCGGATTTGCAACCATTCGGCGCGGTCCGTCTTCTTTTTTACCGTCTCAGAGAACCTGACGAGGAGGTCATCATCCAAGGACGACAGATCTTTAGGCGGTAGAAGTTCGACGTGGGGCAGACGGATGCCGCTATCTGCCGCCGCCGGGTAGCGGCTCGAGACAACCAAGTCCGTGTGGCCCTGGAGCCCCCTCAGGAACTTGTTGAGCCAACCCGCCACCAAGGAACGGTGAGTGGAGACCTCGTCCAGGCCGTCAAACAGGTAAATGACGAAGCCCTCCGTCATGGCCGCAAGAAAGGCGCTTTCCAGAACTTGATTCCCACTGGCAAGGAATTGGGCCAAGTCTCGCAGACCCCATTGAACCGTGGAACGGACCTCCATGGCTTTGGCGAGTTCACGAAGGCGGAAGGGCAACGGGAGAGGTGCGGCTTCATTTGCCGCGAAGTTTGCTGCGATCTGGGTCAGCGAAAACGACTTCCCAGTCCCTGGCCCGCCCACCAGAAGGTATCGGCCTTGTCTCCGGGTCACATCTAGCAGGGAGAACTCGTCGCGGGATTTGCTCCTGGGTTCCTCGGACTTAGCCGGTCGATTCAGTCGTACCCTCAGTGCCTGTGAACATTCAGGTCTTGTGAAGGCTTCTAGATGGATTTCAGTGGATGGGAAGTGGACCAAGTCTTTTTGGGCAGCGAGATCGCACCGAAATATGGCTAGTTCGTCGTCCTGTGCCTGTTGGCGGGCGGCGAGAGCGCCCATAGGGTCGGCAAGGACAGGTATGTGTGCGTGACGAAGGACGGCTCGCCAACCGGCAATGTCGCTACCCGCACGCTGGCGGCTCTGATCGTGAAATGAGCTTTCCAGGATTGCAAAGGCGGCGTTTCCACTTCCCGGGGCCACAACTGAAGAGTCCAATAAGGCACTCCCAAGTTGGACTGCCTGTCCCTGGGGGGAGGTGTCGAGAATGACTATGTGTACTTTTCCCAGCAATGATTGCGCAGTGGATTTGCCTAGGTGGTGGTGCTCGGTCAAAAGGCGGATCGCATCTTCGATCGCCGTGTTTTCACCCGACGAGAGCGATGTGTTGGCCCGCTGGTGTTCCAGCGCTTTACCGAGCTTCGTGAGTGACCCGGAGGCCGTGGCCACCAGAAGAATGAACCTGTCTACCGCCGCTGCCGTGCCGTTGAACTCCGCGGCCACCCACTGCGCGACGGACTTTTTGTACTCTTTACCCAGACCACATGAGTTCTTAGCTTGTATGTGGATCGTATTGCCATCGCTGAGTACGACTTCAATGTCGTCGACCTCATTGTCCGTTTCCAGTGAGATTCTTTCAGGCCATGCATCCGGTCCCAGCCAGGGAACGCTCTTGCCGTTCAGCCCGCAGGCGGCGATGAGTGCCGCAGCTATGCTCCGATGGTTGGAGCCGCTTTCTCCCGCGGCTCCTCCGATCGCACCCTGATTCACCAATGCGGACCCCTTACAGCTATACCCGCCGACAGTGGCCAATAATCGCACGCGTGAGGGGCTCATCCAAATATAGGCGAACGAATCAAAGCGGCGTTTTCGTGAGGTGAGCAGTTTCCCTCATTGCGCGAGCAGCCGACGGGGACGCGCCTCGACGGGGGCTCGGTCGGGCGATCTCGGTGCTCATCGTCAGGAGAATTGACCCACAATTAGCCTTCCGACTAAATTTAGCCGTAGGACTAAACGCGTATGAAAGAGAAACCATGCAGGCCATGACTTTCGCCAACCCGTACCGCCCTGGAGCTGGACACATGCCGCCCCATTTGGCCGGCCGAGAGAGCGAGTATCGCGACTTCCAACGCCTATTGGAGCAGGACAGGGTCGTGGACAATCTGATCCTGACAGGGCTTAGGGGCGTCGGTAAAACAGTACTCATGGAGACATTCCGTCCTCGTGCCATTGCTTCGGGGTGGGTGTGGGTCGGCACTGATCTATCGGAATCTGCCAGTGTTACCGAGGCCACCATGGCTACCAGACTCATCACGGATCTGGCAGTGGCAACCTCTTCGGTGTCGGTGGAGCAGGGCGTGGACGTTCCCACGGGGTTCAGTGCGAAGGCACCTTCCCGCGTACGAGTGCCCGTGACCTATCAGATACTGATGAAACTCTACGAGAACACCCCGGGTCTCCCTCTTGACAAGGTTAAGGCCGTTCTTCGGTTTGCCCATGAGTGTCTGGCCTCCATCGGGACGCCCAAGGTGGTCTTTGCCTACGATGAAGCACAAAACCTGGCGGACAACTCTGCCAGAAATGAGTTTCCCCTCTCAGTGCTGTTGGACGCCTTCCAATCGGTGCAGCGGGAAGGGATACCCTTCCTGCTCCTGCTGACTGGGCTGCCGACGCTCTTTCCTAAACTGGTCGAATCCAGAACCTACGCAGAGCGGATGTTTCGTGTTCTGTCGCTTGGCCGGCTCAGCAAAGACGAAAGTAAAGAGGCGATACTGAAGCCTTTGGACGTCGCGGACTGCCCTGTGCTGTTTGACGAGGCGTCCGTGCAAACGTTGATCCGGGAGTCCGGGGGATACCCCTACTTCATCCAGTTCATGTGCAGGGAAGTATTTGACGTCATCATTCAACATGCGGCGCGCGGCGAGATGCAGCCCGTGCCGGTGGACGCCATCCAGCGGAAATTGGACGCCGACTTCTTCGCGGGGCGGTGGGCGAAGGTAACTGACAGGCAGCGTCAACTCCTCTTTGCCGCCACTTCGCTCAACCGCGGTGACGATGAGTTCACGATCCAAGAGTTGGTGGAAGCATCCAAGGCAGTTCTGCATAAAGGCTTCACGCCCAGCCACGTCAACCAGATACTGGGCAGCCTCAGTGATCAGGGGTTGATCTACAAGAACCGTTTCGGCAAGTACTCCTTTGCTGTGCCGTTGCTGAGTGAGTTCATCAAACGAACCACAGAGGGAGCGGTTGACCAAGGCATGTTTTGAAATGCCGTCTTCCGTGCCGCGGGCCGGGGTTGGAGCCGGCAGTATTCTCACAACCTCGTCCCTGTATCCACGTTCGCAGAGGCGGCCGCGAAACGCCGCAGCGGTCTCAGGGATACTGCCGATGGTGACTATGATTACTGCATAGCATTCACCACTCGGCGTGCAGACGCATCATTCGCGACCTAGCGGAGGTAGCCGCGCCGCCGGCGTACTGAGGAGAGCAATGACCGAAAGGTTGGAAGACCTGGCTGCTGATGAGCAGGTCAAGCGCATGAAGTTGATGTCCGATACGATTTCGGACCTGCTCGTGGCCGAAGGCGGGACGATGTCGCTCAAGGCGTCTCGGGAACAAGCTGCAGAAAAGCTTAAGACGACGGTTGATGAAGTCGATTACGGCGTGGTCTATGGGGAAGCCACCCACAGGTTCAGCATGGCGGACAGCGCCGGCTTCCTTACGGCCATCGCTTAAGCTACTTCGCCATGACGATTGGGGACCCATTGGGTGAAGAACTGGAAAAATTGCCCGACGGGTCTCTGGTCGTGGAGAACCAAAAAACAAGTCGCCATAATCGACGTCTTGCCGGTAGCCCGGGCGAGCACGACTTGCGCACGGAGACCGAAAAGGACCGTGGCCGGATAAATTATTCGGGTTTTCTGCGGCGCCTTTCTGGGGTTACACAGGTCGTATCACCGGACCTCGGCACTCCGCGACTTCATTCCCGTGAATCGCATTCGCAGAAAGTTGGCTTGGTCTCACGCGAAATCGCCGAGCAGATAACCCGACAGGCGGCGGTGGATGCAGATCTCGCCAAGGTCATCAAAGGCTTCGGCGGCTTGGACGTGTCCGCAACCGAAGCAGCGGGGTTGGCGCACGATCTCGGGCATCCGCCCTTCGGGCATGTCGGAGAAGTTGTTCTCAACGAGCTCTTAAGACGCAAAGGCGTCGCGGATGGCTTCGAAGGTAACGCCCAGTCGTTTCGTATTGTCACACGCTTGGACTCGCGGCGCATTGACGCCTTGGGAACCGGATTGAATCTTACGGCGGTCACGTTAGCCGCAATCTTGAAGTATCCGTTCATGTGTCCACCCGAACAGATGCTCAAGGGCAGCGATGAACTTAAGGCAGCATCGGTACCACCCAAGTTTGGCGCCTATGTCTCGGACAAGAACGAATTTGAACGGGTCATGAAGCATACGGCCTCCGATGTCCGCGGCGATCGGCAATCGCTGGAAGCATCAATCATGGACTTGGCAGACGATATTACATACGCCATCCACGACCTGGAAGATTTCCACCAGGAAGATGCCATCGACTTTGACGAGGTGCGCGCTGATCTCAGACGAGCCCACAAGAAACTGGGCGAGACTCAGCTGAAAGACATAGACCGCGCGGACCGGAACCCGTTTGTGCAGGCTGCCCTCAAGCTGAATGAGGACTACCCCGAGTACTTCAATAAAGACCGCTACGTCGCCAAACTCACGAGGACTGAGGACATGCTTGAGACTGGCGGCCTTGCCAGTCGGCACAGTGGCAGCCGGCTGCAGGCCAGCCGGATACAGTCGAAGATGGGCGTGACCATCGAGGAGTTCTTCGGGGCCGTCCGGGTCAGTGCCGATCCACAGTGGAAGGGCGGGCCCAGCGTCTACCTGGAGCCGCATGCATGGCATATGATGCAGTGCTTGAAAACGATCACCCGGCGGTATGTCGTCGACACCCCAAAGATCGGCCTCATCCAGCGTGCGCAGCGGAAGGTGCTCACAGAGTTGTTTGAGGGCCTCTGTGAATGGGTGGGGTCAGAGCCCATGTTTGCTGAGTTGCCGCAGCCACTGGCAGACTATTTGAAAGATGCCTCTCCCGGCGCGTCTGGTAAGGTGCCGGGTACTCTTTCGCCGGACCACTTCCGGGCCATCGCCGACTATATCTGCAGTCTGTCAGATCAGGAATGCTATGCACGGTCGAGTTGGATAAGGGGCGTTGAAGTCCCCGGATTGGCTCTTGCGCGCTGATCCGACATGGCATGGCTGTGAAATCCGTAACCTGCCTACTCTAAGCATCTGCTACGCGTAGAAGGCGACGTGGGGCTGGACCCGACGTTGCACGGATTTTCGCGTTCGAGGTTGAGGCTGTTGCGAAGATTCTGTTCCCGCTCTGCCCGCTTTGTTCAGGTTCGCGGACAAAAGCTCCGGAGTTTTCCTTGGTGTCAGTGACTTTGGACAAGATGACGGACTCGTGAAGCGAGGATGAGGACTTTGACTGACGTTTTCAGCACTTCGGAGCTGCAGGCGCTGCGTGGCGAAAAGCTGATGGACGACTTCATGCGGGCCGGCACAGAGCCATGGACCGTGGTCTACGCCGGTGAGGGAGTGGCCACCAGGCCGGTCTCGACAGTCGCCTACTCTGTACTTGCTCCTCCGGCGTTAAGAGCCGAATTCCTGGACGAAGAGGGCTGGGATGTCCTTATTGGCTGGGGTCGACCCGGAATCATCACATCCTTCGGCGAGACGCGTCAAACGTCATACTTAAAATTCGGCAACGACGACGGCTGGGAACCGCTTGTCATCGTCACCGACAGAGCAGGCACCCGTGAGGCCGAGGTAATCCTGAACCAGGAGTTCCGGCTGGTCTTCGACTTGTTCGAAGACAAGGCTTCAGGAAACTTCGTCAGTGTTGAAAAGGATGGCACTGAGACAGTCGTTGTCGAGGTGTCGGGACGAAATGTCCGTATCAGGACTTCCTTCCTCGCTCGCTTCCGAGCCCTCAAACAGCTCGACTTGTGGCTCTACACCGAAACGATCACTCATTTCCCTGCCCTGAGCCAGGATGGTAACTTCGAGCAATTCAACACAAAATGGAAGAACGCCGATTCTGCCGGGCTCAACCATGTAAGCCTCCGCCTCGATTACCCGGCCGCACTCTTCCGGGCCAAAAAGTACCTTGGTCCGGCACCGATCGAACACTGTAACTTGTGGCAGTACGAGGCTCGGGACGAGACATACGAGGACTTCATCATCGGGGAAGATGAAGTCGGTCGGACCATCAAGTTCACCTGTGAAATAGATAAACTGGGCGACTATTTTGGGAAGAACCCTGACGCACCCAACTACCTCACGCCTGTCTTCTTCCGTAGCGAAGTTTTGCAGAAGTACTACAACAACCCCGAGCTGTACACGGTTACGGAAGGTTCCGTATCCTGCAAAGGCCGCTGGCACCTGAGGCTGGACAACGACCACGGCGATCACGTGGCCGTCTTCCTAGGGGATTTGGGCGGGGACCTTCCGGAGTCCGAGCGTCAGTACTGGCGAGCATTCAACGTGGCGCCTTCAGGGGAAATGAGCGGCACATATGTCCGTCGTTCGTTTTTGGGACAGTGGGCCGACGCGGAGCAGCCTGACCATCAATTGAAACGGGCTTACAAGGACCTTCAGTCCCGGTGGCTCCAGGTCCATGGATGGCAGCTCCATCGGAATCCTCACAAGATCGACGAAGGGATCTTGGATAGGTTGCATGTTCCCCTCAATGAAACCCAGACCGAGTTCGAAGACCAGCTGATGATCCTGGCGAAACTTCTTGTTGATTTCCTGAACGACAAAGGGATTGGCAAGGTTGTTGGTAAGGGACCCGAGAACGAAAGAAGCCTGGGAAAGCTTCAACGCTTCTTCGAGAAGGTCGGCTACGACCAAGGCGATGAGGACCTTTCGTTGCTCAGAGAAATACAGGAGCTCCGTTCACGGGTGGCCGCCCATACGAAGGGCTCGGACTACGACAAGTTCATCGCAAGCAAACTCGCAGGGATGTCGAAGAAGGAACTGGTCAGGGACCTCCACCGGAGATCTACACTGATGTTGCGACGGTGGTTTGAGCTTGCCACTGTGGACGGTGGCAAAGAAGTCGCCGAGATATAGCTGCAGCGGCGGTCCTATGTGAATTCCAGGCCTGCCGGTATGGCTCGCGAAGTAAGCAGGGCTTTACACAGCGACTTCTCGGACGCTGCGACACCGGGGGCATGAGGCACCCTTAAAGTTTGCAAACAAGGGGTGTGCAGTAGCCCCGCAGCGTCACATTCATCCCACCAAGCCTCGGTCTGCCCGGTTCGTAGTCAGGCTCCCACGGCGCTGCAGAGTTCACCGCGGTGGGCGACATCGGCTGGGGTGACGCTATATAGGTGAAGGTTTTGGTGGCCTTTCGCCGGGCAGGAGCGTGCCCAGGTTCCGGGATCCTGGGCGTAACTCACGTTTTCGTATTCCGCGTTCGCGAATGATCGTGGAACAAACGTGACCCGTTTTAGGGACTCAATAGAATCGTTCATCACCCACGAAGCGGTGCTGCGGACCCGGTCATATCTATGGTGCGGTCAGCCCGGGGTTGCTTTGATCGAGCAAACCCGGGCTGACGGACTTATTGCCAGGCCTGAACTGCCCGCTCAGACCAGTAGCGGTTTGGGTCCACGGCCAACGGGGCGAGTTCCCGATCGTCCGTTGGAGTTCGGGCGGCCAAGTTCGCCGACAGTTGGGCGGGGGTAACCGCGCCGCTAAGGACGACGTCGGCCCACGGCTGCGCCAAAGCGGCACCGAGCGCGAACGCGTCCGTCGTTTGCCCGTCCCAGCAAGCCAGATCATTCACAGACTCGACGGGACCACCATCGGTGAGCCGTCCATTGGCCAGTGCTTCTTTGACCACCACGAACCACCCCGCCTCGTGGGCTCTCGCCAGTGCCGGTGCCGCTGATTGCTCCAACACGTTCCACGTGGCCTGGACGACCTGAAAGGGTGAGCCTGGCAGTGAGCGGGCCCGATCGATCACTTCGCCTTGAGCTGGACCGCTGGTGGAAATTCCAACCCGTACCCCGGCATGGCTCAATTGTCTGAGCTGTTCGAGCAGACGAGTGTCCGAAAGTGCAGGGCTGTCCGGGGTTACCGAATGGATCAAGTACAAATCCGGTGGGGTGCCCAGCGCCTGAACAGTTTGGGGCCACTGGCGTTCGAACATGGCAGGGGAGTGCTCTTTGCGTTCATGCACGTCCGCGTCCATCGTCCAGTTGCCGACGTACTCGTACCCCCACTTGGAACCGATGACAAGATCCGGACGCCGCCCTGGGTATCCGGCCAGCCAGGATCCGAGAAACTCTTCGGCGTACCCGTAGGAGCGGGCAGCGTCGAAGTACCTTACCCCGGCATCCCATGCGGCATCGAGCAGCTGATGGGCCCGGTTGCGCAGGTGCGCTGGCGTACGTTCGGCTGAATCGCCCAGGTCATTGTCACGTCCTGCGGTGATGTAGGCGGGACGACCGATGGCCGCCAAACCCAACCCGATATGCCCGTGTTTTCTCCCTGTCATGTAGAGGGCCTGCCGGTTGTGTGGTCGGACTGCACTCTGCGCATGGTCCGGGTTCCGCTGCTGAGGATCAGGCTTTCCGTGCGGACCCGGTCGCCTCTTCGTTGCACACCCCGCAGCAGGTCACCATCGGTCAGGCCCGTAGCGATGAACAACGCGTTCGGTCCTTGCACGAGATCCTCTGCCTCCCAGATGCGTGATAGCCCGGCGGCTTCCCCGTCCAGCGGATCTGGTCGGTGAAGCCGGACCTGCATGTAACCTCCGAGGGCTTTCACAGCGCAGGCCGTCAGCACTCCTTCGGGGCTGCCACCGACCCCGAGGGCCATGTCGACTGCGGAGCCCTCGCGGGCGGCGTTGATGCCGGCTGCGACGTCGCCGTCGGGGATGAGCAGTGTGATGGCACCGGATGACCTGATCTCATCGATCAGGGCCTTGTGCCGGGGTCGATCCAGGACGGCGACCTGGATCTGGTTGACCGGTTTCCCTTTCGCGTTAGCCAGGGCTTGTACATTGGCCGCGACGGTGTTGTCCATGTGGACCACTCCGCGCCCGGCCGCGTCGGTGACGATCTTGTCCATATAGAACGTCGCGGAGGCGTCCAGCATAGTGTCCCTCCCGGAAACAGCGATCACGCACAGGGCATTGGGCCTGCCGGCCGCTGTCAGGGTGGTCCCGTCGATGGGGTCCACGGCGATGTCCAACGCCGGCCCCCGGCCGGTGCCGACGAGTTCACCGTTAAAGAGCATGGGGGCGGCGTCTTTCTCTCCTTCCCCGATCACGACCCTTCCCGCGATGTCGACGGTGGACAGATACTCCCGCATGGCATCCACAGCGGCTGCATCCGCGGAGTTCTTGTCCCCGCCGCCGATCCATCGTTGGGCGCTGATCGCTGCAGCTTCGGTGGCGTGTACAAGCTCGAGCGCAACGTAGCGGTCCAGCAGATCGTTGCCCGCGCCTCCGGGCACCACCGGTTCTGGCTTGAGGCGCGTCGTTGAGGCACTCACTACGCGGATGCACCCAGGGGCTGCCACACCCGGGAGTTTCCGGCGGCGTCGGCACCCGCTTCGAAGAACAGAGCGATGGTCACCGCACCCGGGTCCAGGACGCCGCGGGCGAGCTCTCCCACGTAGGTTGCCCTGCCACGGGCGGCGATGAGGTCAGTGGTCGATTCGGCGCCTGCGCGGGCCGCCAGCGCCGCCTCGAGAAGGGCTTCCGCCAACGTGCTGCCACGTTCTGCTGCTGCGGTGAGCGCCACGGACGCCGGTTCCAGTGCGTCGATCATGGTGTTGTCGCCGACTTTGGCTCCACCGAGCTTCTGGATGGTGGCCAGGCCTGAGGCGATGCCTTGGGCGATTTCATGGACAGCTGCGGCATCATTCTTCGTGCTTTTGGCGATGTCACGGAACCACATACCGAACAACGGGCCGCTGGTGCCGCCGGTGGCCATGAAGCCGCGGCTGGCGGCCTGGAAGACACTGATGCAAGTGGCTTCGGCAGCGGCGGGCAGGCCCGCATGGGTGCGTTCCAAGGCGGAGGCGATGTTCGTGCCGAAATCGCCATCACCGGCGAGCCGGTCCAACTCAGTCAGGTAGGCCTGGGTTGAGCCGAACCGTTCGCTGAATGAGGTGATCCACGTCAGTGCAGCGGCGCCGTCGATGAGGTTGTTCATGGTATTTCCTTTAGTTGTTGTTTCGTTTACCAGGTAAGGGCAGGGGTGCGGACGGTGTCGTCCCAGAGGCTGAGCAGTTCCTCGTCGGCCACCGTTAGAGTGACCGACAGGCCATGCATGTTCAGGGACGACACGTAGGTTCCTGCCAGCGAGCGGGCAACAGTGATGCCGCGGCTGTTCAGGAGGTTGTGGACGTGGCGGGCGGCGATGGACAGTTCCAACGGGTAGGCACCCCCGAGGCCATTGACAATCGCGATGACCGACTGTCCGCGTTTGAGGTCAAGGCTGGCCGCAAGGGGGGAGACGAGTTGTTCGACCAGGTCGTCGGCCGGTGCGTACGGGATTCGCCCGGTGCCGCGTTCGCCGTGGATTCCAACACCGAATTCAACTTCGTGGGGTTCGAGTTCGAAGGCTGCTGCAGATTCTCCCGGGTGGGCGCCGGCGTCCAAGGCGATGGCGAGGCTGCGGGAGCGGGCTACCACACCGCGGCCAAGGGCCGCGATGGTGCCGGCGTCGGCGCCGCGTTCGGCCAGGGCGCCGCAGACCTTTTCGACGGTGACCACTGCCGCGGTTCCCCGGCGTCCGGGGCCGTCGCTGCCGTTATCGGAGGCGAGGTCGTCGTCGACCAGGACCTGTTCCACGGCAAAGCCGTCCTCGTCTGCCAAGGCGGCGGCGATCTGGAAGTTCAGGACGTCTCCGGTGTAGTTCTTCACGATCTGTACTACCCCGGCGCCGGTGTTGGCCAGCTGGGTGCCGGCGTGGACCTGATCGGCGGTGGGGCTGGCGAAGACAGCACCGCAGACGGCTACATCGAGCATGCCACTGCCAACGAATCCGGCGTGGAGAGGTTCGTGCCCGGAGCCGCCGCCGGAGACCAGCCCGACTTTTCCGGGTGTCAGGTTTTTGCGGGAGATGAGGTTGTTTTCGTTGTTGAACGTCACCAGTTCGGGATAGGTGAGGGCAAATCCGTCGAGGGCTTCGTCGATGACGTGGTGGGGGTTGTTGACGATGTGGCGGCGCACGGTTGTGGGCATGGGTTTACTCCGGTTCTTATGGTGGGTTGATGTAAGTCGGACGAGAGGTGTTAGAGCTCGCCGAATCCTTGGAGGACGAGTTGTTTGACCGCGTTGACCGCCTGTGGTGCGTCGGGGCCGTTGGCATCGATGCGGATCTGGTCGTTCTTGCTCGCGGCGAGGGACAGGATCCCGATGACACTGGAAGCGTCCACTGGTCCGCGCCCGGCCGTGGTGTTGGTCAGTTCGATCTCGGCACTGAACTCGCCGGCGGTCTTGACCAGCAGTGCTGCAGGCCGCGCGTGCAGACCCATGGGATTGACGAGGCGTTCCTCGGCACTGGCTTCGTGATCGTTTAGAGCAGACGCCGGTGGCATGTCTGTTGGCCCGGTGCCGGGTTGTGACTTTTTCGCATCGAGGGCGTTGCTGGCGTCCACAGCGATGACCTTCAGGGTGGCGCCCGCGGCGGCGCCAACGACAGCCGCTGTTGTCGCCTCCACGAATGGTCCGTCACTGATGATGACGGGGTGGGTGCTTTCGCGCAGGTCCAGGGCCAGGGATGAGCTGAGAACAGCAGACCCCAGGTCGGTGATGACCAGAACACCGTCTGTGTCGGTCAGCTCATCGATCGCCGATGCGATGGCAGTCGCGTCGGTGCCGAAGCCTCCTGCCGCTCCCGCGGCGATCCGGATCGCTGGTCGGGTCTCATGGACCATTTGCAGGGCGAGGTCCCTGGCAGCATGAGCCAGTGCTTCACTGTGTGAGACGAGGACGATACCGATCATCGGGTAGGTCCTTCCTCGACGCTGGCGGCCAAGGCTGCGACCAGGATCGCTGCGGATGCGGCTCCGGGATCGATGTGCCCGGCGCTGCGCTCACCCAGGTACGAAGCCCTACCTTTCCGGGCGACAAGGGGCTTGGTGGAGTCCCTGCCTTTGGACGCCGCGGCTGAGGCGGTGGCGATGGAGCCGCGCAGGTCAGTACCGCTCGCCAGTGATTTCGACAAAACCGTCGTGGCGGGTTCAAGGGCATCGATCATGGTTTTGTCGCCGATCCCGGCGTGGCCCCGGGCGATGACCCCGTCCACGCCGGCGCGGACAGCTTCTTCGAACTCTGTGGCTTTCAACTGCCGTGTTGCAGGGCTGTTGCGGCCCATTTCGAGGAAGAAGGTGCCGTAGAGGGAGCCGCTGGCCCCGCCGACGGTGGAAACGAGTGTCATGCCGACGGTTTTGAGCAGTTCCTGCACGGTGGCGGGGGTGACGGCGTCGAGTTTGTCGATGACAGCGGCGGTGCCGCGGACCATGTTGGTGCCGTGGTCAGCGTCCCCGATGGCTGAATCCAGTTCGGTGAGCCAGTCCGCTTGGGAAGTGATGTCCGCGGCGAAGCGCTGCAGCCAGGCATGAAGGGCTTCGACGGTGAGTGCTTCGGTCATGTCAGGCCTTCCAGCGCAAGGCAGGGGTGTCGACGGGTGCGTCCCAGAGGTGAAGGATTTCCTCATCGGCTTCAACGAGAGTCAAGGAGCAGCCGGCCATGTCCAGGCTGGTGACGTAGTCTCCGACCAGTGATCGTGCGAGCGTGATGTTGCGTTCCTTGAGCCGGTCGGCCACTTCGGCGAACATGCCGTACAGCTCGATCAGCGGGGTTCCGCCGAGGCCGGTCAGCAACGCGATGACGGGTTTACCGGTGAAGGCGTAGTCGGTGGTGATCGATTCGACCAGTTCTTCGGCTAGTTCGGCAGCGGACATGACGGGCACGCGTTTACGTCCAGGTTCGCCGTGGATGCCCACACCAAGTTCCATTTCCCCTTCGGGAAGATCGAAGCTGGGCCTGCCGACGGCCGGCACCGTGCAGCTTGTCAGTGCTGCCCCCATGGAGCGCCCTGCGTGGGCGACCCGTTCGGCTAGGACCTGTACTTTTTCCAGCGGCCAGCCTTGAGCTGCTGCGGCGCCGGCGACCTTTTCCAGGATCAACGTGGTGCCGACGCCGCGGCGCCCGGCGGTCCAGGTTGAGTCTTCGACTGCGACGTCGTCGGCAACGATGACCGTGGCAATTTCGATGCCCTGTTCACGGGCGAGTTCGGCCGCCATCTCGAAGTTGAGCAGGTCCCCTGTGTAGTTCTTGACAACAAAGAGGACGCCGGAGCCAGAGTCCACTCCGCTTGCAGCTGCAAGGATCTGGTCGGGAGTTGGAGAGGTGAAGATTTCACCGGCACAGGCCGCATCCAACATTCCGGCGCCGACGAAACCGCTGTGGAGGGGTTCGTGTCCGGAACCGCCGCCGGAAACCAGTGCGACGCGTCCTTCCCGGGGTGCGGTGCTGAAAACGATCCTGTTCGCGAAATCAACGGCGAGATCGGTATGTGCTGCGGCGACGCCACGCAGTGCGTCAGCCAGCAACGTTTGCGGTGAGTTGATCAATTTCTTCATGCGCGGGACTCCTCTTCGGTCAGCGCTTCGGTGAGGGTGGTGCGGTCGGCCTGGGTGCGGGAGATAACCCCGAACAGCAGGCCTGCGGCGATACCGGCGGCCAGTTCAGCAATGACGTAGACCGGCCACTGCTCCCAGGCAACGGTGCCGCCCATCAGCTGTTGGATGAGCATCGGTCCGGTGGTTCTGGCCGGGTTGATGGAAGCGCCGGTGGCCGGTGCGACGGGAATGATCGCGGCGAAGACGATGAAGCCGATGACAATACCGGCGAATCCTGGTGCGGCCTTGCGGTGGATGACGCCGAAAACGGTGAAGACCAGAAGGAACGTACCGATGAATTCGGCCGAAAATGCCTGCCATACGGGGATGTCGCCGTAGGCCGCAACGCCCAGACCAAGCTCGCTGGCTTTCTGACCAAGGACTGCGATGATCGCGAGGGAACCTGCGACGGCGCCAAGCACCTGTGCGGCCAGATAGCCGGGGACGTCCCGCCATGGGAACTTCCCGGTGGCGGCGAGGGCGACAGTCACCGCGGGGTTGATGTGGTTTCCGGAAATGTAACCGAACACGTACACGGTGCCGATGACAACGGCTCCGAAGGAGAGCGAGATGAATCCGAGTTCCGAACCGGTGAACGGTTCGGTCCCTCGCGCCATAGCGAGGGCAGGTACGGATCCGACGCCCACGAACACGAGGAACGCTGTGCCCAGGAATTCAGCGGCCAGCTTTTGCCAGGTGCGGTTTTCGTCCATTACGAAGTTCTCCTTTGAACAAGTGGGGTGAAGTGAGGCGAAGCAAGCATTCGACATTATCGAATGCCATTTGCTATTATCGAATCATGCCGGTTGGGCTTCGAGCCTGTCAAGGGGCTAAATTTGCTTGTTGAACGTGTAGGCAACGGATGATATGAAAGTGGGTGCTGAGACCTGTGATCCAGTCGATTGACCGCGCAGCCAAGATCCTCGGACTCCTCCAGGGCGCCCGCCGTCTGGGCATCTCGGAGCTGGCTTCGGCACTGAGCCTTCCGCCATCGACGGTCCATGGCCTCGTGAAGTCACTTCAGGAACACGGCTTGGTCGCCCAGGAAATATCAGGCAACCGCTACGTGCTCGGGCCTGCACTACTCAAACTTTCCAGCGTTTACCTCGACACGCTTGATGTCCGGGCGCGTTCAATGCGTTGGATGCACGAGCTGTCGTGGCGGACCGGTTGCGCGACAAGGTTGGGGGTGACTGTTTTGGACGAGGTCCTCATCATTCATCATGACCGGCGCCCCGATGGCACCGAACAGATGCCAGAAACGGGGCTCAATCTGCCCGCCCATGCCTCGGCTTTGGGCAAAGTGTTGCTTGCCTACAGCTCTGAACTTGAAAAGGAAGTCCTCAATAAGCCACTGGTAGAGCTGACCGGTGATACGTTGACTGATCCGGCACAGCTTCACGAGCAGCTCTCGGAAGTACGAAAAACCGGAACCGCCTTCGAATATGAAGAAGCTGTCATCGGTGAAGCGTCCGTGGCGGTTCCCGTCTACGGTGAAAGCGGGGCAGTGGTCGCAGCGCTCTCCGTCGTACTCCCGACAAGTGAGTGGCCAGCAGATGAAGCGACCGTCCGTCAACTGCGGGACGCTGCCCGGACCATCTCCCGCGAACTCGGCGCACCAGGCCGGTCATCCCAAGGCAATCGGTAAGCTGCCTCAACTGACGAACGAAGTATGTCTTTCGTCCGGCTCTGCACGAATTACCGGCAGGTAGGTAATCACGCAGGTAGGTAATCACGCAGGTAGGTAATCACGGGGAGATGCCCGGGCCCCCTCTAGGATGGAGCGGTGTCGGATGAGAAGAAGAAACACAGGTTCCTGACCATTGAACAGGTCGCCGAAGAACTGAACGTCTCCGTATCCCAGGTGCGGGCACTGCTGAAGACAGGTGAGTTGCGCGGGCTCCAGGTCGGCGGGAGGAACGTGTGGCGCATCGGAGCCAACGACGTCGAAGAGTACATCGCCGAAGCGTACAAGCGCACCGCTGAGCACATCGCGGTGGGTGACCTCCCGGACTGAGAGAGTGCGCTAATTCCGTCCACTGTCCCCGACGCCCGCATAATCAACACATGCCTTCCTGCGCTTTCTGCGGCTCCACGCAGCAAATGACCCGCGAACACGTCTTCGGCCAATGGGTCAGTAAAATCGGCCTTGACCTAAGCCCCGTACAGCACAAAGCAGGCCCACTGAACGGACTCCCGCGCGACATGGGCCGTCAACCCCCATACCGCCAGACCGTAAAGAATTTCTGTGCATCGTGCAACAACGGCTGGATGAGCGACCTGGAGGGCACCGCCCAAAGGGTTCTGACACCCTTGATCCTTGGTGAACCAGGAACCATCGACTTCGAAGACCAACCCGCGATTGCCATGTGGATCCACAAGACAGCCCTCACTGCGATGCTTATCTCCAGTGACCAACAACGTGACGAAGGGTACGGCCTGCCGTCGTCCGAGTACTCCGAGTTGTATGCGCGCCGGGATCAGATGCGGCCTTTGGATGCGAGCCGTTTCTGGGTTGGGCGTTATGTAGGAACGGATGGATTTTGGGCCGTGCGGGTTACTCCGGTCACGATGCGCATGTCTGCGTTTCCGGAACCCGACTTTCCCCATGGATATGTCATGACCATCGTGCTCGGTCACCTCATCCTGCAGGCCCTGAGAGTAACCGCACCGGATAGGGATTTTCCCGTCAAGAGCGATCTCGGGATGCCACAGGTGTGGCCCTCCCGCGGAAACCTTACCTGGCCCGCAGGACAGCCTTGTGACAGAACGGGATTTCTCCAGTTCGCCGATGGAAAAATGTTGAGCCCAGCCTTGAAGCATCTTGAACTTCATCCTTGGACCCCGGCAACCAACGTGGCCCGGAGCATCATTGTTGGGGACCGGGTTCAAGTCCCGGCGGTATGCGGAAAGCATGTCCTCCACTACCCGGTAACCCTGCTCCGCGAGGCGAATCGAGGAAGGTTCTACGCCTTTGTGGCGCGATGCGCGTGCGACCTGACCTACCTGATGCAAACGGAGCTGGACGGCACTCACTGCAAAGCGGTAGGGAAAGCTGAAGGGGTCAATGAAATCTACGACGACATATCGGGGGACGAGCGTGTGATGAGCAACAAATCCAGAGTTTTCGTGTGCAAGCGTCTTGTTGCCGACCCCGCGATGAACGGTGTTGTTTGATGTCGTTAACCAACGACGTTTCATGGGCGGACCTGGTCTCGTTGGCCGTAGGTGTGGCTTCCCTCGTGGTTACAGTTGCGATCTTCCACTTGGGTCGGCGTCTGTCTTTCCGGCAACAGCGTGAACGCATAACGGAGCTGGAGGGAAAAGCTTGGGGCGTGCTTGGGCCCATCAGGGTGGAAGGGCTCAACAGCAAAATCATCGTCATGAACGTTGACCGTTACAAGCGCGGATACGACGGAAGCAATGAGTTGACGTGGCGGGGGTGGATGTACACAGGACCGGAGATGATTGACGTTGACCACGCGGGAGTGGTGGTCATCGCCGGAGTCGTTGAAAGCTTCTACGACGACTCTGGAAGGCGGACGTTGAAAAAGTCTCCAACCGCCGCTCCGCCGGTGCTTCGCTGCGGGCACATTCCGTGGCGGTGGATTGAAGACATTTCACCCAACGGTGACGAGTTCGACGGCTCAGCGATCTTTTTCGTGCGTCACGGGTCCCCTGGCCGGGAGCCTTACGACTCTTATACGTACCGTGAGGCAATACCGGTCCCTTTCGGTCCCCACAGTCGCGACTACTATAAACCCATCCCCGACCTGGGGCTGTTGCGGCCGCGCCCCATGAGAGATTGGTGGCGTTTTGCCAGATCACTGAAGCGCCTGCGCACCTCGAGAAGTCGTCGGAGAGGTCTTCGCTAAAAGCCCAGATTGCTTGACGGAATTGCTCTGAACGCACAGCGTCCGGGACCGCTGGCCGTCTGTGGCAGAGCCGGCATTTTCTCGCGGGCTTAGGGGACACAGTCGCTGTTAGCGGTGTTCGGCTAGCGTCGGAACATGGCGGTGAAGGCCGCTGTCGCACAACAGAACGTCCGGGCCGTTGCTGTAGCATTCCTTGGTCTCCACCACACAACCTGGCGGTTCGACGTACTCGCCGTTGGGCTTGCGCTGAGAACATCGCAGACGCATCTGTGCCCGCCGTGGAATTCCTTTACCTACCGGCAATGTCCGCAGTTGGTCCTCTGTAGCGATGATGAATCGGTCCCGCCCCTGAAGCATGATGGCCCGGACTTTGTCCGTCAACGACGTGGTGGCCCGTTTGAACGTGACCTTTTCGCCGGTGAGCTCATTGCTCCAGTCGACAGCCCGGGATGGGCTGATTGGCCACCAGATGGTCCTGGCTTCGTCCAAACCAGGACGCACGCCGCCCACGAACGGATTCTGGACCGGAGCGTCGGAAGTTATGAAACGTCCTTTCGGATCAACCCAAATTTCCAGCTGACGGGTCGTCATGACGTCAGCCGCCTTCCACATGGTGCGGAACAAGATTTCGGTGTGGATGTTGTTCAGACGCAGTGGGTCATGATCAGTTATCGGGCTGGTGAACCCGTCTGCCTGCTGCTCGCCCCACCACAGATCCTGCTGTTGCATAAGCCGGCGGCTCTGAGAGGTCCGCATCCGTTGAAGAGCTGCCGTGACTCCGGCGGCCATGAAGTCTTCGAAGCTGAGGTCGCTTCCCTGATCGAGTGTGAGCAGAATGTATTGGATCCGACGGACCTCTTCATCCACGGCTCCGAACATCAATTCCACGCGGTTGTGGGCTTCGCCGTCCATCCCGACAACCCGGTAGAAATTCTCGGTGACGCAGACGTCGTTGACACCCAGTTGCTTAACGCTCCCGGTCTCGGTGTTTAACGTCCATACCCGCTTCCCATCAGCGGACCAGCGCTTCAAATGCGTCTTCGGCACATAATGGTGGCGGCGGGCCTTCGTGTCTGATGCTTCGGCGGAGTCATGGAGACGTTTGTAATATTGCTTCGCTTGCTGGTTCAGGAAGTCGCCGCCGCCCGTCAGCGGGATTGCGCCCCAAGGATTTGGGATGACCTTCTGGAGCTGCCATTCACCCGGGGAAGTCAAGAGAGTCATTGATCCACAATATGTCTTTCACCGCTCCTTATGATTCAGATCCTTTCTCCAGCTTGGCAAGTCGTTCTCCGATGCGGCTTCCGTCACGGCGCGCCTTCGGGCAGCGGTCCATCCACCTTTTGAGGACGGCGATTTCTTCGCTTTTCTGCCCGAGCTTTCGGTGGACGATTGCGGCCTGCTCCGTGTACCAAGGTGCCGGTTCCCGCCGTCCTGCGTCGCCCTCAGCGGCCTGGATGGCTTTGTAACAAAGGACGAGTGCCTCTTCGTTGCGGCCCTCACGCTTCAGTTGCTTGATCGGCTCAACCAATTCCAGGTAGTGGACTCCATCGACCATGCCCCGTTTGAACTGGGCTGCGCGTTCACCGCCCTCCGCCAACGCCTCCTGCACCATCGCAGCAGCATCGGTGTGGGCTTTGTTGGTTCGGTCGTGGGCCGTGAGTGCTGGCGGGTCCTCGGGTGCGTAAGCCCATTCCGGCTCGCCTTCGCCAAGCCAAACGTAGGCCTTCGCAAGCAGCTTCTGCTCGCGCTGAACATGAAGTTGGTACCGTGCAGGGTGGCTGACGCCTTCAGGCAGCGCGATCTTCTGCGCAATAAAGGAGGGCAGGTATCCGACTCTCTCGCCGCCCACCAGAACGGCCACTGCCTGCGGGTCTGCGGGGTTTTCCGGTTCGCGCTGCAGCTGGGCCGCGCCCTCGTAGTAGCCACCGGTGCCGAAGGCTTCACGGTCAGCCAGTGCCGCTACTGCCTCACGGGCGAAAGTGGTTGTGCCGGCAACTTCAACGCAGGGGTTGAAGGACAGAACCATACGAAAAGCCGGCTGTTCGGTTGTTCGTGGTTTCTTGATCTCCGCTATTGGCGGCGTGACCGTCGCTCCTCCGACTAGCTGCCGAACCCATTTGCCAATCCCCACTGGTTCCCCCTGAAGAAGTCACGATCAGCGGCAACGCCGCGTTGATGACTCTATCAACCGGGGGACAAGGGCTGGTGTCAAACAACTGGCCGGGCTATCACAGGCCAGTGGCGGCCTCTTCCTCCTGTCCGCGCGACAGGATAGATTCTGCGAAAAGGGGAGGGACCATGGTCAACGACGACTTTTCCGGCTCGCAGGAATCCGACGGGCGACCACCCACGGGCGGCCGCGCGTTCATGGATGCAAGCCGCGCCGGCCAGCTCAGTTCGGCCGCCCAGCTCCTTCTTCTGGGGACCTATCTGCTCGGCTCAACTGACCAGATAATTGCCGCGCAACCTGACGCTGATGATCTGTCCGTGCCGTACGTCGAAAGCTTCGATGGTTCACTCGAAAGCTGGAAAAATCCGGATTCGCTCGAGTCCCTCACGAGGATGGCCATGCAGGATCACGGAGTCGCGCGTGAATCTTTGGAATGGCGTCCGGGAATTCCGTGTCGACCTGAGGAGCAATTGGCTTTGTGGCGGGATGTTGAACTGACCCGTCGCGCACTCTCCGCTGTGGCCCTCATTAGCTTGTCCGTATGGAGCGAAAGCGAGATCCAACAGGTCGCCGCATCGGCTGCCGTCCACAGCCTCACGACCGGTACGTACGCCGTTGCGGTCCATGTGTTGGAACGAGCGCTGGCGTCCCGGGACCCCCTCGCGGCCGAGATAGCAGAGGCAGCCCTTGGGGAGAACGCGCGCCGATCGACGGTTAGGGACACTGAGGTGGAGGGCAGCCGCTCGGCTCCGGAACCGGAAACAAGCCTGACCATTCATGGGACGTGGGCCCGGCTGGCCGAACAGCGGTGGTATGCGCCGGGGTCGACGTTGCATTCCCATATCCGCAGCGAGGTCAACAGCAATCTGTTCTCAAACCCCGAGTACTTCAGATGGTCCGGCGGTTACAGCGAACAAGAACGCAGAAGCGGCTCGGATGATTTTCCGCTGTGGAAGCGGGCCCAGGGCGTCAAATCCATCGATACCCTCTACGCCCACAGCCACGGCGGAAACGTTGCGCTCAATCGCATAGCTGCCGGGGAGAAAGTCAAGCTTCTGGTCCTTCTCCACACTCCCGTCTTGCCCCGCTCCGAAGATGAATGGAATGCCATCAGGCCTAACGTCACCAGAGTCCTCCTCATGCGTTCACGGGCAGACCTGGTCATGCTCGCAGATGGCCTGCGTAATCAAAGCTCATTGAATTTTGGCCAGCACCAGCTTCCCCACAGGCGCATATTGCCGCATTGGAAAGGCAAGGATGCGTGGTTCTCCCACAGTCTTTTCGTAGATGACTCGACGTGGACCAAGTACAACCTCGCTAACGAAGTGAAGTACGAGTGGGAGATTGCGAACACGATCAGTCCATCTCCCCGTCCGGGTACTTGGACCTTCTGATGCCGTCACGGTCAGGTCCCTGGGTTGCCGCGCCGGAGACGGGTGGGTGCAGGACAGACGTCCGATGGCCTTCGTCGTGCAGTGGCCAAGGCTCGAGGTCGCAGCAAATTTCTATCCAGATGTGCCATCGACAAGTAATGGAATGCGGATTTTCGGTGGCTTTGAAGAGGTTATGAATGCCGGCCCAAAAATGCGGATGCCCCCAAATTGGGGGCCATGTGATAACCCTCGTCTCTGGAGGAGGAGGTTCGTTCCTCAGGTTATCACATGCATTAAAATGCCGGTCTCTCACGCTCGACCACCATAAGCGGCCAATTCGTTCGGGAATCGACCGCCGGTCGAGTGGCTTGACGGCCCTGCATCCCAGTGCTGGCGGGGAATTTGGGTCCAAAATGACCCCCACTCGACCAAAACGACCATGTGGGGCACATGCCTCTCTAGGGAGATTGCTTTCTTTCTAGAAGAAAGGTGTCCCCTGGTGAAAGAACACTGGCCCCCTTATATATATCTATATTTCTGGTCGTTTAAGTAGAGTAGTAGTAGTAGAGGGGCCTCCTTCCCTTTGTTTGCAAGGGATTTCCCACTCGACCAGCTGGTCGAGTGGTGGTCGTTTCGGACGAGTGCCCGGTCGAGCCACGAATCGTCCCATTCGATTCGTCCTTCGCACGCCGCGGAGTTCACCCATTGATCCCCAGCGCATCCGGGAAAACGGAAACAATGAAGACCCGGCTCTCAGGTATTGTGGGTTTTGTCGGAAGATCCTAAGAAGACCCGGCGTTTGACTTGGTGGCGGAAGATCCTGAGAAGACCTGGCACCAACGCAGTCCCTGTAGGCCTTGGCGAGCATTGAGAACGCATCGAGACTCTTTGCGCGTTGGCGAAACAAAGACGGTTCCGTGCCGGCAGTCCACCGGTGCAGCGGTGCGGCAAGAGTCGCATCTGTTTGGACTTGAAGCCCGGAATGAGCCCGCGGATTGCCCCGGCGCTGAGCGGACGGCCGAAAATACAGCTCATCGTATCACGTCACAATGCGGCCGAGTTCGGGTGTGTTCCTGAAATTTGCATTCAGCGAAACTCAGGGACATTCAGAACCAAAGACAGCTGGGAGCCTCCAACGGACAATTGCAAGTGGCGTGTAGCATCACCAGATGAGCGAAATAGGGCTAGCACTCGCACGGAGAGACTTTCCGATAATTGAACTCGTTCTCCGGCGCACACATAACCTAAGTCAGTTGGAACCTTTTCGGTCAGCACACGAGGAGCATAACGACGGTACGGCAATGAATGGCAGCCATGATGAGGATGACTCGGACTGGTGCGTCGCGACCATTGTTCACTCCGGATCGATTCGCGTCATTTACAGAGATGGGTCTTTCTGGGGTGTCCGAGTGCGGGATCAGCAGCCTGAATGTCTCCAAGAGGAATTTGAAGCCTTCAAAGAACAGATTGCTGCACCCTCGCTGGGAGGCGGAGCTTTGTAGGCCCAACTAAGACGTTATGCAAGGCAATTCATCTGGTTGGACGGACGTGCCGTCTACAGCCGTTCTGAGCTGTGGCGGATCCAGGGAGTTGACCGATTCCGAATGGGCCGTCGCAACCAATTCCACCGTTGACCTGCCGCAGCAGCTTCTTGCCGGCGAAGATCATTCCCCATGCGACGTGCACGACAAGGCCGTAAAAGGTCGTCGGCTGGCTCGTAGCGCTGGCTGAACTGTTAATCGATGGAGCAAAATGTTAATCTGGCTGTATGTGGGATCGGGATGTTCGTATGGCGTTACACGCCGCCTTGGAGCGCCAGCACAGTCATGAGCGCGCGGACACCCGGTTCGTTGATGAACTGAGCTTGGCTGGAGAAGTGCGTGTTGACGTCGCTGTCCTCAACGGCGCTTTTTCCGGCTATGAAATCAAGAGTGCCCAGGATACGTTGCGCCGCCTTCCGAAGCAGGTCGAGGTGTACTCAAAAATGCTCGACCACATGACGTTGGTGGTCGCGGACAAACACCTCGCCCATGCCCTGCCGTTGCTTCCGGAGTGGTGGGGTGTCATGACCGCCGCCATCTCCCCGGATGAGGGTCTGGTCCTTACACAGCTCCGGGAAGCGCAGTACAACCCGGGCATCGATTCGTCGTTTCTCGCCACGCTGCTGTGGCGGGAGGAACTTCTGGATGCTTTGGAACAGCGCGGCATCGACAGGGGAGTGCGCTCCAAGCCGCGACATGTGCTCATGACACGGCTCGTGGAGCACCTTGACGTCGACCAAATGCGGGTTCTTGTCCGCGAGCAGTTGAAGGTCAGAGTGAATTGGCGGGAGAGTGCAGCGTGACCTCGATTTGACGCTAGGTTGCCCTGCGCCGCCACGGTACGGCGTTTCCTGAGGCCAACAGGCTGCGGCCCCTTCGATCCAGACTTCCGGTTTCGCCGTTTTCATTCGGATCGGGGTTTCGAGGAGGGCGCGTCTAATGAGGGCCTGCTGTGCCGGCGCTACGGTGGGCCACCTTTGGCTTTTGCCGACGGAGGCCTCGCACAGACTTCACCGAACGAAAGCCCATCGGGCTTCGGTCGCGCAGCGGAATTCGGCGCGAATCGTCAACAGTTTAGGGCCGATGTCCAGGGTCGCTTCCCGAGTTGCCACCGGATGGTCGACGAGGTCCGGCAAGCGCGCTCCCATTAAGGCTCGATTTGTCCTCGAGGAGTAGCGGTTCAAGGCTTCATCGCCACTGGTGCAGATCTCTCGGGTGCCTCTTCGGTCGCTGCCCCGTCTCTTTATTACCTCGACAGCATCGCGGCGAGTCCTTCCCGGGCGCCGCTTCGGCCCCGGTCTGACGTAGTGGATTATTGGCCTCACCACCCCGGCGCACGGGTTGCCATGCGGGTCCACGTAGTCCCGACACGGCGACACCTGTGTGGGGTGTTTCTAGCTTATGCACGTTTTATAAATGTTTAATAAACCGCTAAAATTCTTGCTATGGACCCCCTTGAGAATCCGTACACACCCAACGCTGGCGCGAATCCGCCGGTGCTCGTCGGCCGAACCGACGAGCTTGCCTCCTTCAAGCTCCTGTTGGCCAGGCTGGCGCGCGGACGCAGCGAACAGTCAATGATCATCACCGGGCTCCGTGGGGTAGGGAAAACGGTGCTCCTGGGTGCCTTCCGGAAGGAAGCCATATCCGCTGAATGGGCTGTCATAGACATTGAGGTGAGCAAGCACGATGACAGGGACTTCCGGCGCCAGCTGGCGGTGGAGTTCCGGAAAGCTCTGCTGGAAATCTCCCCACGCGCCAAGTGGACGGATCGTGCAAGGCGAGCGGCCGGTGTGCTGCGCTCGTTCACGGTCTCTGTTGATCCGGAAGGCAAGTTTACTGCCGGCTTTGACGTCGAGGCCGTCGAAGGCCAAGCTGACAGCGGCCAGCTCGGCGTTGACCTTACCGACCTTTTTCTGGCCGTTGGAGAGGCAGCCCAGGACCATAAGACCGGCCTTGTTCTGCTCTTCGACGAGGTGCAGTTCCTTTCCAAGGCCCAGCTGGAGTCACTGATCGCTGCCCTGCACAAGACTGTTCAGCGGGAACTGCCCATAACCATGGTCGGCGCGGGCCTTCCACAGATAGCCGAGTTGGCGGGCGAGGCGAAATCCTACTCCGAGCGACTGTTCAAGTTCCCGAAGATCGGAACGCTCAAGGATGTCGATGCCATCGAGGCAATTAGTCGACCGGCTCTGGACAGCGGCGTTGTTTTCGATGAGGCCGCCGCCAACCAGGCTGTGCACCTCACCGGAGGTTACCCCTATTTTCTGCAGGAAATGGGATCAGCGGTGTGGAACCTGGCCGAGGACAACAAGATCACGACGCGGGACGTCAACGACGCTCACCGGTACGTTGAGGAGAAACTTGATGGCAGTTTCTTCAGGGTCCGTCTGGATCGAACGACGGAGCTTGAACAAGCCTATCTTCGCGCCATGGCCGAACTGGGCCCTGAACCCCAACTGGCCAACGATGTGGCGACACTGCTGAATCGCACGTCCCAGCAGGTGGGTCCGACGCGGTCTCAGTTGATTGACAAGGGATTGCTCTACACGCCGAACCACGGATATGCAGCCTTCACTGTGCCGCATTTCGATCAGTTCATGCTTCGAGCGGTTCCTGTACTCATGGTCCCGGAGCTGCGGCACCGGAGAGGGCGGCATTCCGCCTGACAAGATCGGCTCCGATCTGCGGCGCAAGCCGTGTGGGTGGCGGTTCGTGCACTGCCCGAGGACGCTGATGTTCAGTCTGGATTGGCTACAGCATGTTCCCCGCATGCCCGCCCTGCGAGAGCCGATGGCGCCGCGACCCAGCAGGTGTGTCTACTTGTTTTTCGATACCGGTAGCTGCCCGAGGCCAGCGAGCTGGCACAGCGAACATCACCTCTCTGGACCAGCTCGTCCCTGTGGCCTCGAGATTCGGGTCTGGTAGCGGGGATACGCCGCTTGTGGTGGGCCGGCGGTTGGCTGTGCGCGACCAGCCGCGCCATGAACATACGGCGCGGCTGGTGGATGCACGTCGCTGTCCGCGACCAGGTGGAGTCAGAGTGAATTGGCGAGAGAATGCAGCGTGACCTCGATGTGCCGGTACGTCGCCCATCGCCGCCAGGTCATGGGGTTGCCTGACGGGCCCCCTGCCGCGGCGGCTTCGATCCAGGTTTCCGCTTTCGTGCGGACCGGGGTCCCGTACAGGGTGTGCCCAATGAGGGCCTGCAGTGCCGGCGCTACCGATGCGCCACCTTTGCCTTTGCCGCCGGAGGCCTTATAAAGACCGCCGCGGACAAAGACCCACTGGGCTTCTGCCGCATACCGGAGGGTGGCGCTGATGGTCAGAAGCTTGGGGTCAATATCAAGGGTGACCTCAGGGTTTGCCACCAGATGGTCAAAAAAGTCAGGCAGGAGTGCGCTGATTCCTTTCAAGCCCAAGTAACTGGCGGTGTACTGGGCCAGTTCCGCCCGACGGAGGACGAACGTGCCTTGGCCGGTCGGCAGATCCTTGGGCCAGCTGTGGCCGCCCGTGGTGATATGGCGCCATCCTGTACTGGATGCAGCATGCATTTCGTTCTGAATTGCCGCGACGACCAGAGCGTCGACTTTGGCCTCAAAATCCAGAAAAAGGTCGACGTCTGAATGTCCGGCACCGACAGCGGACATCACCGTCGTGGCAGCCGCGGCGTTGATGCCGGGCCAGTCGTTTGTTGTCAGGCGAATGCCTATTCCGCGTCCGTTGGCTGCATGGAGTGATTTGGCGGCGGCAAGGAACGCGGCAGAACTTTGCGGGGTGGCCAATGGCATCAGGAGGAGCCCCAGTTTCTGGGCTTCGGTGACAAGCCAATGCAGAGGGTGCTGGCCGTGGACCAACCCTTCGTCGTCCAGTAACGACAAATCGATATACGCCAGGCGGTCGCCGCGGGCGGCGTGAAGCTTCTTGGGCAGATCGGCCAGATGGGCTGTCGGGCTCTTTGCGAAGACTTCGTTGTCGTAGTCCCAGTCACGGGCAGCGACGATGAAGACCGGCGTGATCTGTGCGTGGGAAGCCGCCGTCAGATCTTTGTAGGCTGCCAATTCGCCGGCCCTGGCAATGGTAAATGGCCGGTAGATGGGAGGCGTCGCCGGAAGGGGCTGTGGGGACGCTGCTGATTCAGTCATGAAGTTCCTTCGGGTGTTGGTTGGTCCAGTGGTCACGCGATGTCGTGAGCTGGCTGCGGGGCCCGCGCGGCCAAGGGTGTGCCTTCGAGGCTGAGGACCCGGTCACATGCGTCAGCGACCACGCTGTCATGGGTGACGATGACGATGGTCTTCCCTGCGTCGCGCATGCCTCGCAAAATCTCGAGGATGTGGGCCCTGTTCTCGGTGTCCAGGGAGCCGGTTGGTTCATCGGCAAGGACGAGCTCGCAGGGCTTGAGCATGAGCCGTGCCAGCGCGAGCCGCTGCTGCTCACCGCCGGAAAGCTCGTAAACCTTCCTGTCGGCGAAGCCTTCCAGACCGGTGCGGTGGAGTGCTTCCGCGCGACGGTGGGCCTGTTCGCTGCGGGGAGTCCTTACATACTTTTGGGCGACCTTAAGGTTGTATTCGGCGGTCTCGCCGTCGATCAAGGCGTAGTTCTGAAACAGGTAGCCGAGCCGATGCCGGAGCACTTTTTCGGCCTGTTTGGATTTGACCCTCGGAGCAGTTCCGCCGAAGAGGGAAACTTCCCCTGAGTCGTAGGATTCCAGGAGGCCGATCATGTTCAATACCGTGGATTTTCCCGTGCCGCTTCGGCCGGTGAGTGCAATCATTTCTCCTCGGGTGATGGTCAGACTCAGGTTGTCGATGACTTTACGGCCGCGGAAGGATTTGCTCACGTTGATGAGCTCGCATACGGGTTCGGTATTCATTAGAACTCGCCTTTCAGTACGTCTGTTGTTCGTTTGGTCTCGATGAGTGCCAAGGCAAAGGCTGAGAAGACCAGCTCCAATACCAGGACAGTGCCCGCGGTGGCCAGCACGACGGATCCGTTGGCCGTGCCGGAGCTTGTGGCTGTGGCGAAGGGCGAAACCCCGGCGGCATTGAGCAGTAAGGCCCCGGCCAGTTGGATGCCCCAGACGAGGGTGAACACCGTGAGGAATTCCTGGTACCGGCTGATGAAGGGCGTTCCGAACAGCCTCCGAACGACGATGCGGCGGGAGAACCGCTCGAAGGTCAATGTCAGGCACTGGAACGCCAGGGCAAGCATTGTCAGGAGCAGCCCGGCGGCAGTAATGGCGATGTTTCTGATGCCTTGCTGCAGGTATTCCACTTGGCCGAGCGCGTAGTCGTTCATGGTGACAAGGTGCAGAAGGTTGTCTTCGAGTTTGAGACTTTTCAGCAAGGGCCCGAGCTCGGCCTGGGTTGCCGATGTGCTGGAGTCTGTGAGCTTGATCTTCAGGCCTGTTCCTGCGGCGCCTGTGATCATGTTGCTGCGGTCAATTCCTGCACTGTTCGAGTCGGTCATGACTTGAACGATGGGGTTTGTAACGACGTTTCCGTCTTCGGGTGCAACAGCGGGGTTGAAACTGAAAACGCGTTGATCGTTCGCGGTCCAGATGATGCGCACCTGCTGGGTTTTCACCTCGGGAGGAACATCCCGTCCGAAGACAACTTTTTCGGCTTGTGCCACCCCTTGACGATTTGGTCCTCCGGTGCGTGACGCCGTGAAGTAGGCCAGAATTTCTTGGCCATGGTCCCGATAGGATTCCGGGACCAATACCACCCAGTTGCTGTCATTCTCCTGCACTGACACAGGGTTCCCGTCCGTGCCTTTGATGGGGAATTCATTGAGGTAGTTGGGGTTGACCAGCATGGAGCGGAACCCGCCCGGCTCGACTGGGTTGGCCAGGGCGGCTGGCTCAAAGTTTGTGGAGTCGATGAACACGGAGCCCATGGCGTTCAGTGAAGGATAGAGCCCGTAGACCTGGGCTTCGGTGGGGCCGGAGCGTCCCGTCTGGAGGTCGATGAGGTCGTTGCCAACACTGGTGGGGTAGTAGATGCCGTACTTGGACGTCGACTGCCAGTTCTTAAGCAGTGCGCTTTGGTGCTGGATTTCGGTGTATTGGCTCCAAAGACCGGCCGATGTTACGACCAGCAGCATCGTAAATGCCGCTTTGAGAACGGTGCTTGTGACGAAAAGGAGTCCCGTTTCTTTGCGGTTCTTGATGGCAGCAGAGATCTCCAGTCGTCGGATGTACATGCACGTCAGCAACGAGGCCAGCAGGGCAATGGCTGCGAGTTTGATGAGGCTGAAGGCTACGGCAGCAAGGAACTGCGGAGTGTGGCCCGGTATCAGGAGGCAGGCTGACAGGATGGCAATTCCGGAGGCCGCCGAGGTGATGGCAATGAGTGATCCTGAGACCCGGAACCAGATAGCCAAGGTGCTGTATCCATGAAGTTTCAGCACTCCGGAGCGCTTTGCTTCGTAGAGTTGGCGGTAAACGAGGAGTACGACGACAAAGAAGACCAGACCGTAAACGAGGACGGTCAGCAGCGCAGCGGTGTTTGTTTGCAGTCCTCCGAATGGGGCCGCGGCCGTTGTGAAGTCGGCGGCGGTCCATCTGGTTGTCCCCAGTATGTCATTGAAGTTCTGAGCCAGGCTTGCTGTGAACTGGTCACATGCGGCCGTCGTGCTGCATTCGACGTAGTAGGCCCCGGCTGCCGGGAGCGAATCGAATGCTGATCGCAGGCTCCTGATGAAGACGCGGTCATTGCCGCCTAGATCCTCCAGAACACCCACCTGTTGGGCCTCTTGTGTTGCCAACGAGGCGAGCACTGGACCGGCTTCCCTGGTGTCGGATGGAGTCAGCAGACGGCCGCTGTGCAGCCGGAAGGAATCCCAGAATGTGGTCGTGTCACCGGCCAGCAGGGCGTAGTGGGTCATCTGAGGCTGATCATCGCTGTTGTAGCCGATGGAGGTTCGGAACACGTTGACCTTGGCCGAATCCGCCGCTTTCCCGAGGGCTTCAAGAGCCACTACCGGGTCCGCCAGCGCTGCGTCGCTTGGTACATCAAAGGGGCGGCCGACGGACGCTGCAGCCTGCTGCATGCTGGTCCGCTCGGCGTTGTCGGCCTCTACGAAGGAAACCCCCGCCCCGGCCGCTGACAAAAGGAGGAGAAAAGCAACGAGAACCCACTTCATGAATGGAGACACCCTTCCGGGGCGGTGGTGCGGAAATATGGTGACCGCCGGAGACCAAGCCTGGGAGCGGCTCCGACTGTTCCTGCTCCCAGGCCTGGTCTGTGGCGATGTTCGCCGATAGCTCCACGTGGTCGGCGGTCACCCACGTGGCTGGAATCCCTAGTAGTTATTCCAGTACTGCGCTGCGTTTTCTCCCGACCCGCACTGGGTGCCGGCGTTGGCCCACGACCCTGCGTTGGCGTAAATCTTGACGTTGTTGGGACCACCGATGGCCGTCGCAGAGTGGTACTGCGTCGGATTCACATAGTGGGACCAGACGTTCTTGAACCATGGAGCCTGGAATGAGGTTCCGTAGCTCCATGTGCCGCCACCGACGTTGACGATGGTTCCCGCCAACGCCGGTGTCGCCGAGGCAACCCCCAAACCAAGAACCAGCAAACCGATCTGTATCGGTCGTTTCATGACATTTCTCCTGTCTCATACTGTTGATCTTGTTGTCCCAGCGACTCCGTGAGTGAAGGTGCGAGATCGCTGCAAAACAAACCTTACGTCCGGTTTTCTTAAAAGAGTCAAGTTGTTGGAAATATTTCCTGCGTGTCGTGGTTGCGGGCTGTTGGGAAGCCGTGCAGAGGGGCAGATGTTTATGGACGAATCAGTGTCGTGTCAGGAAGCGCCGGTACCAGAGCGAAGCATCTGGTGAGATGCGAAATGCGGGTTCCGGCAGCCCGGCAATCTCCCAGAGCTCGGAGGACTCGTAATAATGATCGGCGCCAAGCATGCTGACCTGATGGGGGCGAAATCCCGCCGGTTCCAGTAGGCGAACAGCCTCATGCAGTGAGCAGTCCCGCTTGATGTCCAGCTTCTGGATCTGCTCAGAAATGTGGGTCAGCAGGTTACTGACGCTCACCGGTTCTGTGCCGGCGGCGTGCAGCGCCCCCGACAGGGGCAATGGCGTCCTGGCCAGACTTGCGGATAATCTGCCCAGGGCTTCGACGTCGATGAGGGACACCAGCGCATCACCGTTGTCGATTGTCGCCTCTAAAGTGCTGAACATCCGCACAATTCCAGGTATGACCCAGCGGTCACCGCTGCCGTAGACCAGGTTGGGGCGGATGACGATCCCACCGGCGGCCAGCACCTCCTGATCCGCAGTTGCGCGGCTCTGGCTGGCGATGGACTCCGGATGGTAGCCGGGCGCTGAGGGTTTCGGACCCCGGTGGGGTCCGGATCCGTAGACGGCGGTGGTGCTGAGTTGGATGACTCTGCTAACTGAGGATTGCTCGCAGGCGCGAAGTATGTTCAGCGTGCCCTCCAGATTCACACTTATGGCTGTTGCTGCGTGCGAGCCCACATATGAGGCTGCGTTGATCACGACATCGATACCTTCCAAGGCCAAGGACAGGCTGGAAAAATCGGTGACATCGCCCGGTATGACGGAGTTGTCATAGGATCCGACGCCGTTGTAATGCCCTCTTGATAGGATCGATACGGTGGTATCGCTTTGTGAGTTTAAAGCACGCAAGATGTGGCTTCCGATAAATCCGGTTGCCCCCACCAGCAGCACCCGCTTCGACTCACCGTCCTGGTGGAGCTTTGGAAGCAACTCATACGTTTTTCGACTAGAGCTGAGGTTCATCGTTGGTCCTTCAAGATCGCGCAAAGGCAACTCGGGAGGCGATCATCGCCGGAGCTGCCCTGGTCTTCGAAGAGCATGGCTTCGGGACCGCGAGCATTTCGCTCGTCGCTGAGGCTGCCAAGGTTACGAAGGGGGCCATGTATTTCCACTTCAAGTCCAAAGACGAACTTGCCCGCGCGGTGTTGGAAGAACAACACGCAGTTACCATGGCGGCAGGAGAGCGCATACTTGCTGAGAAGTCTCCGGCGCTGGAAACCATGATCCGGCTCTGCGGCGCCTTTGGCGAGCTGTTGGCGGCCGATGGAGTTGTGCGGGCTGGTATCAGGCTCACGCTTGAAGCGTCGGCATTCGACCAGGACGTTCGCAGGCCCTACGAAGACTGGATGGCCACCATGGGCCGTCTCGCTGAGCAAGCCATCGTAGAAGGACACGTCCGTTCTTCCGTTGATCCGGAGTTCCTGTCGCGGTACATCGTTGCCTCGTTCACCGGGGTCCAAATGGTCTCCAATGTTCTGACCGGTCGCGAAGACGTTATCGAGCGAATACGACAGATGTGGGAAATACTTCTTCCGGGAATCATCCATGAGAGTTCTGGCCTGGATCCGGAAGCACTTGCTGCCTTGGTAGCCGAGACGACGGTCGTAGCGCGAAGGGCTGTGGGGGCTGGCGCCTGATCCGAGCGACAGTGCGCATCAGGACGTCATCTCCCGCGTGAACGCCGGCCACGGCGAGAAGGGTGCCATGGTCATCTGTCAGGGATTCGAGGACCACATCGTGCTCTGCCCCCAATTCGGCCACGGCGAGGAATTGTGACTCGAAGGCGGCGAAATCCAAGCCAGGATCCTCAAATTCCAGCCGCAGCGCCTGCCGCACGGCCTCTATGAGCAGAACGCCCGGAATGTGGTCGAGAGGATGGTCAAACAAAATCGGGTTGGTTGTGTCCACCCGCAGCGGCCACCGTCGTTGTTCCGTAGGGCGACCCACCACGACATTCCAATCAGAGAGATGTCCAACGTCCCCGGCTGATGCCGGTTGAACGAGCCCAGCCGTGGACGACGGCACATGGGCGTTTCTCAAGCGGCTGTAAATCGCAGGATCTACGATCCTGGCCGTTGCATCGCCTCTCGCGATTTCCTGACCGTCCACTACAAACACGGCGGCCGTGCCGAAGGTTGCGACGCCATGGCGACTCGTGCGCTGATTGGTCACCTGAACCTTGGCCGTGACTTCGACGGGGCGGGAGGCGTCTCGGGAACAGTTTGCTTCCATGACGACCCCAATTTGGGGCATCAGGAAAGGACTTCCAAGCGGAACCCTGAGGTAAGTGTGGGCAATCAGGACGGTAAGTTGGCGCAACGTCTCCACGACCAACGCTGAGTCGAAGCTGCTGTTGGGCGGGGCGTAAAAGACATGCCATCGAGGCCACTGCGCACAGACAGTGAACTCTGTCTCGGATGCCTTCGTAATTGCGGTTGGAAAAACCTCCGAAACCGAGCGTCGATGGACGAGCTCCCTGCTGACCGTCGACCTGAACTGCGGATCCCGCCAATCGGCCGTAGTCGATATATTTTGCGTCACGTGCTGCCCCCAATTTCGAATGCCCAAAGCATACCGGGCGTACCGTTTGGTAAGAGGCAGTGCCCGTCACGAACCGTGCGTGTCGTTTTGTTCCCCAAAATGTGCCCGCGTTATGGCCTCGGAGAACAGCAGAAAACTGCGCCGCTGCCCTGATGTTGCTTTTGTCTTCGTTATTTTGGAAGTCACTCTGCGGAATCTGCGACGTCATTCACAGAGCGTCTTCTGAAGACTCGACAATTGAGGCTTCTCCTCACTTTGAGTGGATTCGGAGCGGTGATTCGCGATCCGGACATGTAACACGGAAGGACCAGAAGGCCCTGTGTTCGAGTGCGCTTCTTGCTTCCATGGAGGCAGAGATTGTGTGCGGTGTTGCCGTTGCTTCTTCCAGGAGATCTTTTCGGCCATCGCGCATTGCAACACCGTCGTCATAGCCATCACTTCGCTAGCTGTGAGTTGGGATTCCGCCGGAACATCACACCTTCAACGTTCTTGGCACCAACAGCCAGGTCAGCCTGAGGTCAGTGCATTCGCCTCTACCAGTGTGCCGGGGGCATCTCATGAAACCGGACCTTGGACGGCCAAGAGCCATGTTGCATCACAGGCCGCGACCGCCTCAGGACAGCAGCAGCGATGTAGGGCGGGAGGGCAATGCTGATACCTCATCATGTTGGGGCCGATCACCTGCGTGGGCCGCCGCAGCCCGTGTAGCCTCCCATGGGATCATCACTGCATGACGCTATTTCTCGACAATGAACGCCTCAACGGACCTCACGTCGCGCGGATCAGTGCCCGACCGCGAAGGGTTGCGCTCCCGCTGGCGGTCGGAGGCCCACGAAGTCTCGAAGATGCCGTCGAACTGGAGTGCCAATTATGGGGAGGGGCAGCCAACATCATCCTGCCCATCACGAGCAGCGGCCACATCCCTGACCTTTACCGTCGGATCCTGCCGGGTTCCCAAATCGACGACGTGCACGGTTCTGGCTATGACCCGGAAATGGCACTGAACGACAAGATCAACCTCACTGAGACCAGAAGCGTTGACCGGGCACAGCTAGCCGCAGGGTTATTACCGTTCAGGGCTACCAAAAACAAAGTGACCCACGAGGTGGTTACCCTGGACACTGAGGACCCTTGGCACGGGATATATCTCACCTGCCTCGGGAAATTGCCGGAGAAGGTCGACCCAAACATTGTCCAAGCGGGGCAATGGCTGCCCGACATCGACTTCAGTGACTTTGTGGACATCCGTCGTGTAACGGCGACTGGATCGCTGAGCGATCTGCGTGCTCGGCTCTGGCCGGAGGAACATGTTCTCACACCTCGTCAGCTCTCGATGCACAACCTGTCATATGCGGCGACAGCTAGTACCTCGATCCGACTGGATCGACCGGTCCTCCCGCAACCCTGGTTCGCGCGTTATGACGCGGGTCCTAACATCCTGGTTGTCTGTTCTCCCGGTTCATTGGAAGACCTTGCCCTGCTCTGGAATCTTAGGGCGGCCCATGGTGACTTTTATGCCACGCCCATCGGGATCCCGCATGCCGAATTTTCGGCCGATGCCCTAACGAGGCTGACTTCCTCGCCAGGTATCGCGCTTAACGGCATGGCAGCAACCGTTCTCTATGTGACCAGTTGCAGCGTAACAACAGACGAGTTGTCCGAAGCGCTCACAGGCCTGAGACATGTGAGCGTGCGCCCGCCCGAGGAAATGCTGATGTTCGGATCTGTTCTGGGGTTGAGTCGTGATGAAGTCCTAATCTGGAAGGAGGGTCAAGCAGCTTATATGTCCTTGGACTCAGCTCGCCATCAGGAGGTCCTGCATCAGCGCAACATCAACAGACTACTCGTCATGCAATATGACATCTCGGTCGAAGACGCACCTCTTCCGTTCAGTGACGACTACCGCGTCGACCACTACAACGGTGCGTTCTACAACGGCGCCCACACCAGATGGTCTTCTCTGAGTCATGGTGACAAAATATCCACGATCGAATGGCCTTCCCGTGAACTCGTCGCCAGTAGCCTTGCATCGATCCGAAACCTCAAGCTGCGCGAGTCCGCCCCCGGGATTGCCGCGAGGATCATGGTGGAGATGTTGGGCGGTCTCAGCGACGCGTCCTTACTCTGCCACGCGCCCCTCCTTGAATTGCTCGAATCAATGGCCGCTAGGCAAGGCTTCAACTGGTACAAGGAGCGGCTTAGGCAGGCAGGGATCCAAGCAAACCCAGGCGAATCCGTTGGCTCATCAATTGACGAGCTACCTGAGAAGTCATTCCATGATTTCAAACGCGCCCTCAGCAACAGTGAAGTCGCGACCAAGTACTGGCTCGCATGGGCCGAACGATCCAGCGTGGTCATAAAGGGCTTCCCCCTCCAGTGCCCCAAGTGCGGTGCCAAGCAATGGATTCCCATCGGGAACTTCAAGCCACCTGTAACCTGTCGCGGGTGTGCAAAGGCAATCGAATTCCCGTTCGGCGACCGGCACACGATCGATTTCAAGTACCGGCTCAGCGAACAGGCTCGGCGTGTTTACGAGGTCGATGCCATGGGACACATTCTTGTTGCTCGATTCTTCGAAATGCTCTTTGGCCGCGCCACTCAGAGTGATCTGATTGGCATGCACCCCGGGATGAGCGTTTTTCCTGCTGACGGGAACAGGGAAATCGGTGAAGCTGACCTGCTCATGCTGACTCGGCGCGGCGAGTTCATCCCGATCGAAGTCAAGCGGACGGCATCTGGCCTCACTGAGCGTGAGGTCTCGAAACTGGACATCTTAGCTTCAGCATTGGAATCATCCTGGAGCGGTGTCGCCGCGTGCCAGTACTCCCAGGACACCGGGGACCTGATGGATTCATTGGTCGTACGCAACGCTGACGGGACGCACCGACGGGTGGCATTGACGTACGACCTCATGCTGGACCCCCAACCCACATGGGCTTTAGGAGGCGACCCATTTGCCCTGACCACTCTGACCGCAGAAGAAATCGCCGCGCGAGACAAGAAGTTCGTGGCGTTTCTCACCACGCGGGCTAAGGAATCGGACACAGACTGGCTCGCCTACTCGATGCTTCGGCGCCGGGAGCAAACCTAGACGTGATGACTCTGCCGCAACAGGGCAACTTGGTTCTTCAGCTGGAGACTACGCCAGTACCACCTGTATCGAAATGCTACAGTTCCCACAGTTTCCAGATGATGAACGGGTATACCGCCGGTTTGGGTGGTGCCATTTTTTGCTGTTGTCGGAACCGTAATTCGACAACGATGACCCTCGTCGGCCTCCGAGGCTGAACGGCTTCGACCCCAGTACTGGTGGCGAAGCTTGTCTAACGTTGTCTCTTGCACTGGGATTGAACTGCCGACGCCACGAATAGGCTCCCACCATCATTGCGGTAGTCAGCTAATGTCTGCTCCGTCTCCTTCTACGAACCCAGCTAGTTTCCGCGTATATCGAGCGGTTCAATGCGAAGCGGCCGCTCCCCGGGCCATACAAGCACGCCATTCCCCAGCCTCGAGTTCTCCATGTTGAGCACATCGACCCGGGTGAGGGCTCCACCAGGGCGCGCCAGTTCGAAAGTCCGTCGTTGATGCCAGTGTCCACAAAAAACATGCGGAACTGCGAGGGAATCGACGACTTGTCTCAACAACATCCTGGTGCGGCTGGCGCGCTCCGCAACTTCGGGGGACAGCTTGAAGTCACCGACAAGCGGTACGCCTGCGGGTGCGTCATGGGTAATGAGTAGGTTGACGGGGCCGCCCGCGACGAGTCGCTCGGCTTCCTCCACTGTGGGTTCTTCATTCGACCACCAGTCTTTGCCTTCGGTTCTGTGGCGGAGATCCACGCTAAAGGCACCTCCCAAGCCACCGACGACCAGACCCTCCACCACGGTGCGTCCTCCTCTAGGAAGCACTCGGATATGTGACCGCAGCGTGGCCAAGCCATCATCCTCAACGACCATCTTTCCAAGCGTGTCCCAATTGTCGTGATTGCCTCCGGACACGATCAGCGTGATTCCGAGATCTACGAGGTATTTGTTCAGCTTGGATTCGTACCGTCCGCGTTTCGCCCCCGGCCAATCCAATCCGAAGTCACCTACATGAAGTGCAGTACGTACTCCAGCACGTGCAGCTGACCGCACGGACGTCAGTGCCCAGCCAGCGTTGCCATGCCAATCCCCGAATATGGCAATGGGTCTGTAATCATGGTCATGCATCCGTCAAGCATACGGAGATCCGACTTGATGAGCCTCCGGCTCTCTGCGCTGGTGAGTAGCCAACCCGGGCATCGGCGAATCCGCCGGGGTCCTGGACAGACGCTTGCAGCAAACCGGGCCGCGATCACCTGCCATCCCGCTCGGTTTCCGCCACCTCCCTGCGAACTCCTTCTTATCACCTCAGATGGCCCTTGCCTTTGTAGGGAGAGGTCCCAGTCCCAGTGCCCTGGCAGGTTGCAATGGTCCGGCGTTCTGAAGCCGCGCGTCATCGTGCTGTCGGATCGAGGCGATCGGCGGCACTCAGTTGGGCATGGCAACTTAGATCACGGCGCCACCTCGTCCTTTTCAAGGATGGCGTTGACCTCCGGAATGCCCGGACCGGATAGTTGCGTTGTGTCGTTCCTTTTCTGATCCGTCGTTGCCGGATATGGTCATATCTCCCGTCCATGCACAACGACGGGCGCAGCATACGAAACACGAGGACCCATGAGCGCAACCACCACCAATCAGCTTTGCTCGTCAGAGCGGTGCAACAAGCCGGCCGCATTCAAGACGAGAAGCAAGCCGGCGTGGTGCACGGACTGTATAGACGACATTCTGCGTGAGGGTGGACTCCGGGCGGACGAACCTTTTACCGGACCTCAGGAATGGCGGTTGACGACCTGTTTGGACTGCGGAGTCCAGACCCATTACAGGTTTGTCTACACCCTGGAAAAGAACTCACAGCAGGAAAAGACATGCCGGGCATGCCATTGGATGGAGTGGACAAAATTCGTCCGGGAAACATCCGGAACGCCTACACCAAATGCCGGGTACTCCGTCGAGGAAATCACCATCCACCTTGAGAAGAACGGCTATGACCTGATCGCCACCCTCGTTGATTTCAATGATGGCAACGATCCCATCGTGGCACGCTGCAGGTCATGCGGAAGGCTATCTGCCGAACGTCTTGATGACATCAGCTGGGGGTGCTCATGCAGCCGCAACGTCCGCTCCAGCAACCCGGTCTCTGCGAAGTCCGCCTACGCCTCCAGCACAGGCGGTTCATCGAGTCCTGCCGGCCCAAAGGCGCGTAAAAACCTGCTCGTGGACTCCGACGATCCAGCCCTGGCATGGTGGGACCACGAGCGAAACGATGAAAAAACATTCCGTACCGTGACCCTTCGCGCTACGAGGACCTGTCACTGGTTGTGCCCGGAATGCGGCCTTTCATTTCCGGAGAGAGTATTGGACATGACTGCTGGACGTCAGTCGTGTCCTGACTGCAGTGAAATCGCGCTAGCCCAATGGAAGCAGCAGCTCGAGCGCTGGAGGACGACCCCCATCGCTGACGTACCCGAACTCGCAGCGGCATGGGCAGATGAGGACGACCCACGAACCGTCATGGTCAACGGAGAGGACTCATGGATACTTCGTCGCTTCAAATGCCCCGCCGGCCATCACCCGCGTCTTCAGGCCACGACCTTCTTGGTGTCGGGGTGCTCCAGCTGCCGTGCGGCGGCAACCCGGAAATCCCAAAAGAACTGGCTTGCCGACACGCTCCCGGAAATCGCTTCGCAGTTCCACCCGAGCCTCAATGGAAAGTACACCCCACAGACGGTCGTATGGGATTCGCAACGTCCCATGATATGGCGGGCTGACTGCTGCGGCCACGAGTGGGAAGCCTCACCAAGATTCCGTGACAAATTCGAACGACTCCGCTGCCCGAGATGCCAAACCATTCTGGGATCACTGGCGTGGACGGACCCCGGACTGGCAGCTGAATGGAGTCCCGAGAATCCACAGACCGCGTGGCAGGTCCGGCCCTATGCCCAGACCTCCTATCTGCCCAAATGGATCTGCGCAACAAACCCCCTACACATTTGGGAGAGTCCTCTACCGGGTAGGTCCAATGGGGCCGAATGCCCGGAGTGCAAAGTAGCGGGCAAGTCAAAAGTTGAATTGGCCCATCTGGCTGCGGCAAAGAAAGCCTTCACAGGGGTGCACTCGGGACGCGTGCTTCGTGACGAACTCTTCACGACCCGCCGATCTTGGACCGCCGACATCAGCGCAGAGCTGGACGGGAGAACCCTGGTCATCGAATATGACGGAGCCTACTGGCACTCAGCACCGGCAAAAGTCCTGACCGACGAACGCAAAACCCTGGATCTTCTGGCCGCCGGACACCTAGTGGTGCGACTGCGCGAAGATGACCTGCCAAGCCTGTCAGTGGACCACGCCAACTACCACGAGATACGTGTGTACTCCGCAGCTGCACGACCGCAGGAAACAATAGCCGAGGTCCAAGAATGGCTCGCGAAACTCATATAGTGACGCCACACGTCGAAAAGCACCCTGAAGGTGAAGGGTGCTTCGGCGAGGTTCGATGAAGGCGTTCAGCTTGACCTAGGAATAATCTTCTGCCGCGTCCTTGGTCAGGGTTTTCTTGCCCTGCGCTACTCCACCCGTCCCGCCGTCATTCCAGCCTTAGTTTCTTTTCGATTCCTGCAGTGACGGCATGACGCGGACGGTGGACCAAGCATCGCATTCACCCGAGGGTAGGGATGTGCGGTTGCCCATAGCCGGTGGTGGCCGGCTATGGGAGACGGTAATGCAGCGTTGTCTGGCCAGGGACGGGTCTTCGGCGAACCAGTCCGGGTCGGAAGTGTTCGCGACGATGGTCAGTCCACTTTCGAGTCGGTCAGGGTCCGAACAAGCCCGAAGCAGGGGAGAGCTCGTCGCTGTTAGTACTGGTTGCAGGCATGCGACGGGCCTTCCGGTCCCAGGATCTTCTTCCGGAAGTCGGCCACCCCTCCACGGCAGCTGGCCGCATTTTTATCTTTCTCCGCTGTTGGTGCCGTCGACCGGGGGGTTGCGAGCGATGAAGCTTTGGCCGTTTGTGCGTCCCTGTTCCTGGGCACGTCGAGCTGACTCTCCGGCGTCGATCAGAGTTGGGAGTGATTTCTTGGACGCGTACGAGTTCAAGGCCATGTTCAACGCAGCCCGGGACGTCCGTTCCGCGAAGCCACGGACACTCTCAAGAGCAGCAGTCGTGAGCGGATTGCCGTGGTTAACTGCATTCCGTACCCGGCGATGGCGTTCACGAATCCTCCTGACGTCGTCGCGGATGGAGCCGAGGAGCTGTGCTTCCTTGCGAGGTCTCGATAACACTTCCATGGCGGCTGTGAGGTCGGCCCTCGCCAGAGCTGTCATCGGAAGGCCCAGGATCTCTTCCCGGAGGTCAACGGCCTTGTGAAGAGAAACAACCCTCGATTCGCCGTCGAATCTGCTGATGGTCCGTTCCAAAACTTGACGTTCACCAGGATCACTTAGCCCGTCCTGGGAGGCGTCGAACGGTGCCATTACTCCCGTAAGCAAGCGTTGCATGAAGACCCAGTCGGTCTCGTCTTTCTCCAAGGCAGTTGCGAGCTGGGCAGCTCCAATCGACCCGAAGGACGCGATCAATTCCATGGCGTGATCTTGGAGTGCCATAGAAAACCGTGGCGTGACGGCGCGTGCTCCGTAGAAATGCACGTCACGGTGATTGGCCATGCCTGCCTCGCGGAGTGCGAGGAGAGCTTCTACGAGGTAGTCCGGCATGGGCGTGTCGTTCATGGCAGCATTCAGTCTTTCCGAGACGTCAGCAAGCACGGAGTGTGTGGCCCGGATTCCGTACTTATCTTCAAAGTGAGGACGACTCCCAAGATGTGCGCCCATTGAGTTGCTGGCAGTCCGGCCGTCAAGGAGGGTTGCCGAGCTTCCAGATTTTTGCCACGAGACACCGCCCGCCCCGACAGCGATGCTCAAGACTGCTTCGATGGTCCGCTCAGCGTCATCAACAGCTCCTGCCGCTTCCCGGTTGCCCATCGCCACCCTTGCGAGCACGAGCATGCTTTCGTTCTCTGGATCATTGACTGCTTTCTCTACCTCCTTGATCCATGTGCTCTCTCGAAGAAGAGTGAGGAGTTCGTCCCGCTCTGGAAAGGGAGGCCCGTCCTTTTGCCTGGCGTTGGGTATGGCCCACTCTGGACGAAGGAAAGTGATCGGGCCAGCTACTGTGCGTGTAGCGACCATCGCGCGGTGATAAGCAAGCCAAACAACCACTTCGCCGCTCGTCGGGCGCGCAACAATTAGTCGCTCTGCGAGTCGAAGACGATCAAAGGCCGTGAGGGGCTCGGGGACAGGAGCCCCCTCAAACCAGGCTTCCAACTGCAACGGGTGGGGTTCCCCATCCAGAGCTGTCGCCGCGTTCTCCAATCGGCTCCATGGACCCACAGCTGAGGGACCATGCTGGGATGCCAGAATGTCAGACAGCGGCCGTACGTCCCAGCTTGTAACCCCAGTCACGCTCGTCGCCTGGCACAAGTCCCGAAATGCTGCAGAAGTACTCTCCGGCTGTTGCCAGAGATCGAAGAACCGGCCCGCGCAGTCCACTATTTCATCGCGCGATGTGGCAGCTAGAAGTTCCTCGGTCCGAGCCTGCATCACATGCCTCAGACGTGGCCCGACCATCGCTCGGAGATGGTGAATGTCACCGTATAAGGAGTCTCGGTTCTTGGTATTGTCCCAAGATTCTTTCCGGGCGAGTCGCGCCCAGTGCCCCAATTCAGTGACCGCTTCCCCCAATGTGTAAGGCAAGGGCGCTCTGAAAGGTACAGGAAGTACACTCGCGGTGGTTTCCATCCACGACCCAGGTGGAGTAGTGGTCGCTATATCGGGCATCTCGTCAGTCACCCAGCTATACTCGCCTGGGCCGATTAGATTGTCGACCCGGGCCACCGTTGTCAGCGGTGCAGTGTTTCGATCCATGGATTGCGGAAGCTCATCTGGATGCGGGAACCGACTGGTTGTCTTGTTAATGGTGGCCACATGATGCGAGCCAGTAGTGCTTGGGCCAGCCATTGGTTGGGTTCGAGCTGATCGCAGAGAAGTTCGATGGCCGTTGACGCTTCCTCGTCTTTGAGGGCGGCTGCGGTTGCCGGGAACGTCTCGATGGCTTCCGGCAGCTTTGGCCAGAGACCCATTGCGGTCGTTTCGTAGAGCCGGACGCGGTCAAGTTCGACCAAGCATGCGTCTACCAACTTTGCCGATTCCGGATCCAACTCACTCCGCGTGCCGCCGGCAAGCAGGGTTCCGAGTCCGATGACTCCGGTGTGATTCTCAGGCGGCGATCCGTCCCACATCGCCCGGTACCCTGAAACGGATTTGGGGAGCATCGGGGCGGCGCCGCCGATTTTGCTGTCACCTATCGTGATGCAGGCGACGGCGAGGCTTTTAGGGGCACCTGCCAAGGCGGTCTTGAGCGCCCCTCGTATGTGAACGCGCAGGGGTTGGTTTTCTGCTGCGGCAGTAAGGCCCAGCGCCAGGCCGCGGGGGTCACGGGGGACCCAGCCTTGAAGAGCTTTCAAGCTAATGTCCACGAATCGGCGCTGCCATTTGGGTTTGCTTGCCGCCAGCCCGTCGTCGAGGATGTCGGCCGCGAGTTCAGGTGCTACCGGGCACAACCAGCTGGGGAAGGCAGTGCTTTCGTCCACAGCCGAGACGATGCTGGTCAGTAGGTCACGCTGGTGGTCGCTTCCGTCGGTAAACAATTTTCCTGCGACGAAGACCCATGTGTTGCGCCAGTGGGGGCTGGGGGCGGTGACCTCCAACCGGTGTCGGACATCGTCATCGGATCCTGAGCTGATCGCGCGGGCAGCCATGAGCTCCTGCAGGCTGCGCACCTCAAAGCTGACTGTATCTTCCTCTCCGGGAACCAAGAGGACGAGCCGATGAGTTGCCGCCTGAACGATGCGCTGGGCTATCTTCTTGGCTTCCGTGCCTGCATCATGCCCAACTTCGATCATCCGCTCCGTGGCCAGGGTACGCAACACCGACATCGGCATGCGGGACTTTGCCTCCCCTAGGGTCTCAGCCTGCATTTGTAGCAGGATACCGACGCGCTCATGCAGCTCTGTGATGTCGTCACGGTGTTGTGCGAAAAGGGACCTGAGCGAGGTCGCTTTGGACGCTTCGCGGTCATACAGCGTCTCGTAGTAGCGCCAGAAAAGGTGGTAACGGTCGGCCGGCAAGGAACCAAGGCGGTCTAGAATGAAGGTGAGGATGAGGACCTGAAGGGGTGTCTTGAGGAGCCGTTCGGCATTTGGGTCAAGGACTGCCTTATTGAACTGGGACAGAGCGCTGTCCAAGCGTTCGTGGTCGTCGGCGAGCCGCCGGTTGATCACGACAGTTCCGTACTCTACTGCCTTGGACGATTCCAGGTATCCCAAGTCCAGCTGGACGAAGTTGCGGGGAGAAACCCGCTCGGTATATCCGGTGGGGCGGGTTGTGACGACAACGAGAAGATCGGCACCTTCGGCGTCGGCGCGTTCAACAAAGTGATCAATTTCGTCGAGAACCCGCCGCCGTACCTCTGGGGAGGTTACTTCATCCAAACCGTCCAGCACCAAGAGCCACGGCCAGACCCGGAGCCAGCTGCCCAGCATTGCCGGATCGATATTGAAGTTGGAGCGCTTGGTGACTAGCTCGCTGATCCAACGCATGAGGGTTGTGCTGCCGTTTGGGCCGATGGCGTCTGCGAACTCGGCGAGGTTAACTTTCACCGGCCAGCGTTTGTTTTTGGGGGTTTCGAGCCTCAGCCGGCGTTGGGCGCTGTGGGTCCCTTCGACGATTTCGTGACTTGATCGAAGAACCGGATCCAGTTCAACGAAGGCGGCCCTGTAGACCTGGACGAGGAATTTACTGAGTGTGCTTTTCCCGTTTCCCGGGGCTCCAGTCAGCACGACGTGCCGCGGACGGTGCTTGTCCTGCATGGATTCGCGGAGTACGTACTCGCCTTGTTGCAACAGCGTCCGGAGCGCAAATCCGTGTGCGCCCTCCTGCATCTGGGCGGGCAGGTCAATGATGACGTTCTCGACCGAGTCGCGGCTTTCACCTCCGGCCTCAGAAAAGTTCACCCAGCGCTCTCCAGCGAGGGCTGTTCTGGCATGGTCGACAAGAACTTCCCGCAGTTCATCAATCTTGGGCAGTCTCGCCGAAAGACTGCCCAGGCGTTCAAGCACGTCGCCTACGGTGAGCATGGCGGGAAAGGCATGCCTTATGGAGCCGTGAACCGTCAGGAGCCCATTGATCTGATCTCGATGCCAGATCTTCCACCCTTTGAAGCCTTGCTCACCCAACGACTTAGCTGTTCGCTCGGAAATGTACTTGTCGAGCTTGTCGATGCCTCCACTGACGGGGACGCTGGAAAGCCGAACGTTGGTGACAAATATCAGATACTCAGGAATCTTTCCGCGCTTGCTGTCCGGATGCTCCCACCTGTCCAGCTCGTCCTTGATTTGGCCGCGCAGCCAGGCCGCGTTCTTCATTGGATCCGCATCCGAGAAGACTTTCTGTTTGGCCTGTATGACCACGTAGCCGTTCCATGAATCGGACCCCATGTCCGTGGTCGCCGACCAATTCACCGGCCCGTTGTACGTTGCCTCACGCCCGCCGTCCTTGCCGGCCCCGAAGGCCTGAACGCCGGCACCAAGAACCTTCAGAGACAACGCAACGGTCAGTTGCTCGAAGGCTCGGTCGCTGAGGTTTTCCAACGGATAGTCGTCCGCCACGAGGCCCCTCTCGATTCGTTGCCACTTTCCGACGTCGTCGCAGACTTGTCCAAGCGACCCAGCAAGTCTATGCGGCCAAAGATCGACCGCGACGTCTCAACGCGCCAGCTCATCAGGCTCTTTTGGCGCGTTGTCGGCGGGTCCATCTAGGCAAAGCCTTTGATTCGTGCTGTGCTATTTGCCTGCATTACCTGCCGCGCAGACGCATACCTGCGGCAGCGAGTCCCCAAGCAAGGAGGTCGTTGATGACCGGACCCACACCACGGCAGGTCGCAACGTGGCAGGACCCGGAGCTGAACGCCCGGGACTGGATGCGGGCCTGGGGATTCACCGATGCCCAGCTGACCAATCCGGGGGGGCAGACAAAGGGATCGACTTAACTTCGAAGCCAGGATTGCCGATACCAGTCCGAGAACGGCAACGAGTGCCCCGATCATCAGCGTTTTCTTCATGCTTCCCCATTGCCGATGCCGAACTTTGTCCGACGCTCCAATTATGTGCACGCCGGAGGGACAGTGGCTTGTATTACGCGCTGGGACCATGCCTAGGAGAGCTACGGCCGCAACGCTAAGGAAGCCCGCCGATGGGGGATCGGTGGGCTTCCAGTTCAACGCTAAGCCCACCTGGCTCTAGCATCAAAATAAATTCGCTGTCAGCATCTCAGGTTCTGCTGACACCATCTACGAGGTACTCGCGACGGCCATCGGTGACGAGGAAGGAGCGGTCGTTCTCGGAGCCGTAGTCGGCGACCATGCAGGTCCTGTGGGTTCCGTCGGCTGGCCGCGAGGCCCCGCAGGTATAGCGCAACGGAGGGCGGTCAGGCACTGGGTCCTCGTCCGACTGGCGCTAGAAGATTTCCGCGCTGCGGAATGGGCACTCACGCCTCCCACATGTCGATGATCTCAACGCCCAAAGTCCAGTAGACATCAACCGCGTCAGCGCTGTGCCCGACCGAGAGCAAGCCAGACTCCGTATGGGATGAGATTGCGAGCGGGAGAGCCCGCCGATAAGGGAGTTTCTTCGGGCCCAACGATGCTTATGGGTAATGTTGTCCTGAAGTGCCAATCATTCTGAGGGCCGACTAACTCACCCTGCGAGAGATCCCATGGCAAACGAAGCGGATGGCGTGATTGAGGGAGCGAGTTGCCAGTAAGGAATCAGGGGCTTGAACTGGATTCGCAAGCAGCGGATTACGAGCAGCTGGCCCTATCAATAGCCAAGGCGGACCTTTCCTACGTTTCGTCCGTCCTGTTGGATTCGGCTCAGGGCAAGGGATCAATCCGACAGTGGCCCTTTGTCCAATATGGGGCGATGGTGGCGTACGAGGCCAAAACACACTTCGAGCGGACTGAAGGGTGGAATCTGGCGGTCACGTGGGATGACGATGTGGCTGCAGCCTCCCGGACCAGCGGGAAGTTCTTTGAGGACAACCGAAGGCTCATCCAGGGAGTCGCAGGACACTTCGAGGACTTGATCGAGTCGAATCACGGCACGTTTTTCCCACGAGACAGAAGAGCGCCGTGGTTGGACTTACTGCGCGATGACCTTGCCGTAGCTACTCAAGGACGCGTGCCACTGCTAACCAACATAGGCGGTCACTACCTGATGGGGATGACCGCCGACCACGTAGCATCCTGGGAGTCGGCGGGTGAACAGGCTTTCCTGCTCGCCAGAGGCATTGGAAACATGGCAAGCAGATTCGTCGGAGCTGAGGAAATACATCAACACTCCAATATTCTGAACGGCCCAGAGATTTCATGGTGGGATGGCAAGTCAAAGAAGTGCTTCCCAAATATCCTTGCAGGGGAGTTTGACCCTGCGATGTCCGCCGCTCTCATCACGATCCAAGGTACCTGCGTGATAACGGAGCAATATGCCCGCACGCGCTGCTGCACAGACTGTGAGTCGGCCGCCCTCAAACACAGATTCGTCCTGCTCTACCAAATCCTCAAGTCCCTCGACTCCCTCAATGCTTCGACAGTTGCCTTGGGTCCCATTGCCAGGCAATACCTGACCACCGCCCTTGAAGCGCCGTTCGCAGCGGAGATGCTAGCCGAACGCAGGTACCGGCAACTCAGGAACGGCCTCGTTCACTTGGGTTTCGCTGATTTGAAGGACCGCGTCGAGGGTGACTGGACTTTCGACTCCATGATTAGGGCCTACTCCGGCCGTGACAGGGACGTCCTGGAGGGCCTTGTGGACGTAACTCTCAGGGATCTGGCCGAGACTTTAACAGCGTGGGTATTGGCTCCGGCGACAAGAGGCGGGCTTTTCAGAGTCCTGCGTAAGAAGTCGTAAGATCAGCCGCTCTTAGCGCAGCCACTGGCATCGATGCGACTTCTAGCGTAGAGGGACCTGTGACGCGGTGACCTTTATGTCCCACCTTCTGTCTGGATAGAACTTCTCGACCATTTGACGCACTGAGCGTTCCCTCAAGGGCCTGTTTCCTCCCGGCCCTATGGTGATGCTCAGGATGGCGTCCGAAGGAAATGGATGAGTCTTGTAGGGTATGAGCGCGGAATAGCCCTCCCGGAAATGCAGATCTCTGCTGTCATCGGAGATGTTGACCAACCGCCACTCACGCTCTTCGCGGAAGCCTGGGTTCTTGACCTGAGCAAGGAGCCGTACGACCGTAAGGAATTCATGGGCAGCCAATGACCCGGGATGATTCCCAGAGCCTGGATCGATGCTCTCTACTAGGCTTGTAACGTCGTCAATGGCCTCGGGCAATCCATACCTAACTCGGGCCAGGCTGGAGCCCATATAGGCCGTCGGGTCACTAAGCTGTAGTTTCAATGGATCAAGGCCAAGGGCGTACCCGCCCGATCCGGCGTAGCCACGCCACTGGCTGAGTAGATCGCCGTCCTCACAGAAACACGCAAGATAAACATCACCCCAGGACGGCCCCCGGTCGTGCAGGTCCTCTAACTGGCCGATCATGTCTTCGAATACGGCAAGCAGTGGTCGATTTGGGAACTCAGGTTCGTTTCTGGCTAAGCGAGCTCTTAGTTCGTCCGCCCTGGCGTTCATGGCAGTGGAAACCGCTTGGGAAGCGTGAATAAGCTCCTCAGCATCGTTCATGAACAGTGCATTCGAGATCCACAATGAACTGGAGCTAAGAATCCCGAGAAGGCCTGCGGCTGATGTGTAGTGGTAAAGAACTTCAGGTGCGGAAGACATGTGCCCATTGTCCGCTCCCAAGCGATGCGGTGCTGGCATGTGGCCTCCGAAACGATGACAACTAAGTTGGCACATCGGGCCCCTTGCACGTAGACGCAAATTCCCGGAAACACAGGGGACAAATAGTTGGCCACTGGCCAACTAGCTTGGCATCTCACAGTCATTACCTCTTTGGAAAGGCGGACGGCGAGTAATCGCTGTCCGCCTTTCTTGTGTCTGAACATCTTGAGCCTGGACAGCCACGAACAAAGTATCGTCCTGTGCCGGTAGCTTGCATTGCGACGAACCGGATGCCGCTGTGGGCAGGTTTGAACGGCGGTAATTACGTTCTGGAGGGCCGATGCCCAGGCAACGGAGGCGCTTGGGAACGGTAGCTGTGTCCGGTGGGCGTGCGTATTTCCAGGGTGTGTCTTTCCCCGGGCCTGGTGTTGGCGCTCCAGCCCGGGTTTTCTTTGGTGTGGTTGCAGGCTTCGCAGAGTCCGGCACCGTTGCTCAGGGTGGTGGTGCCGCCGGCGTGCCAGGGCACGATGTGGTCGATGTGCCTGATGGGCGCGTCGCAGTAGGGTGTGCGGCAGGTGTCATCGCGGGTTTCAATGAAGCGTCTGAGCCGCGGTGGAAAGAGCCTGGCTTTGGAATCCGTTGTCAGGAGATCTCCTGTGGCCGGTGCAGTGTAGAGCCGGCGGACCCAGACCTGGAACTCAGGATCCCGCGGAGGACCGGAGTCGCTGCCAGCCGAGGGATCCTGGACGACTGGAATCTCCCTGCCTGCACCGCCTGCACCGACCAGTTTCCGGGCCCACCCTGCTGGGACGATTCCGTAGCCCTTCACGCGTGCGGGTTCGGCATCGCCCTGGAAGAGGGTTCGGTCGGTCATGACGAGGTCCAGGTTGATCCCTGAGATCCCGCCCGGCGTACCGGTGATGCGCTCGACGAGGGTGTCGGCCATGACCTGGCCCCGGTTCCGGGGATCACCGGCCGCACGGGCAGAATCAGCCCGACGCGTGAGCGCGGCATAGACCGCGACCCCTTGCGCGACCGGCAGCAACGCGGTCAGGTACGTCATGGTGTCCGGCGCCGGACGAAGACTCACGGTCCGCTCGGTGAAAGCGTGGGAGGCACGCTTCACCACCGACCGCGGATCACGCCGGTACGCGGCCGCTTTCGCCGCGGCAATGATCGCTTGATCCCCAGCGCCGTCGAAAGTTCCGGTGTCCGCGGCGAGTTCCTCATCCACCGCGCACCTGTCCTCCACAGACAAGCACGCCGTTTCCCTGACCAGCAGCGTAGCCCGCCACTCATTCAACTCCCCTGACTCCAGCGCCGCCAGAGTCCTCGGCATCTCCACCACCAACGCCTTCGCCAACCCCAACAACCGGGAGCCACGATTCGGGGACTCCCGCCGAGCCAACGCCACCTGCGCCCCAACACCCTTACCCCGCTCGGACACGGGCACGCCAGCCTCGGCCTGCTCTTGCCGTTGTGCCAGATCCAACGCCACCGCGATCCTCGCCTGCAAGCCGGTGATGGCCGATTTCATGTCTTCTAGAGCGCGCAATTGATTGATCAGATCACGGCTTACCGTGCGGGTCTGAGGCAGAGCGTCAACGTCCGGCGCCTGACCTTGAGCAGTAACACGAACCAGCGCAGCCGACACCTCAGCGCCTGCCTGCCTTTCCCGAACCTGCTCCATGTCCTTGCTCTCCCAGACGGCTCCGACATTATTAGCTGTTCGTCAACCGGCCCGGCCATGCGGCTTTCGAGGGCAGTGAACCGTCCCGCCCTTGCCCGCGTCTAGACATCAGGGGAGGATAAATGCCATCTTCGGAAGGTTCAGCATGGTGCAGCTTGAGAAGTTCGAAAAGTACTTGATTGAAGAGTTCTACGACGACTACCGGTCGGGCGAGATGTCGCACAAGACATTCACCAGGCGGGTGGCATTCATCATGGGAAGCATGACCGCGGCTGCGGCGGCCATGGCCCTTGTGGGCTGCACGCCGGACGAGGTTCCGCGGACCGCGGACCCAATGCCAACGCCATCGCCCACGTCGTCGGCCACATCAGCGGCAGGCCCCACCACCGCGGTTCCCAACGCCAAGAGCCCGTTGTCGGTTCCGGAGGGTGCAGCCGGACTCACGACGGCCACGGTGAAATTCGACTCCGGCGGGACAGAAATCAGCGGGTATCTGGCCCGGCCCGACGGAGGCCAAGAAGGCCCCGGGGTTCTGATCTGTCACGAGAATCGAGGCCTTACGCCGCATATCCAGGATGTTGCCCGCCGCTTCGCCAAAGAAGGCTATGCAGCACTGGCGCTGGATCTGCTGAGCCGGGAAGGCGGTACGGCGTCGATGGATCCGGACGCCGTTCCAGGGGCGCTGACCCAAGCTGGTGCGGCACGCCACGTCTCCGACTTCAAAGCGGCCTTCGACTACCTTAACGGCCAGGATTTCGTGGAGCAGGGCCGCATCGCCATGATCGGCTTCTGCTTCGGCGGCGGCATCACGTGGCAGGCATCTACGGAAATCAGTGGGCTCAAAGCAACATCTGCCTTCTACGGTCCAGCGCCGGACCTGGTCAAGGTGCCCACTATCAAGCCGGCTGTGTTGGGTGTCTATGCGGAGAATGACGCACGCATCACTGGCGCGATGCCCCAATTCCAGGAAGCCTTGGACGCATCAACGGTCAAGCATGAGCTCAAGGTCTACCCGGGCGTGGACCACGCGTTCCACAACGACACCGGTGAACGCTACGTCGAGGCCCAGGCGACGGCGGCATGGAACGACACCCTGACGTGGTTCAAGGACAACGTCTAAACAGCCAGGCGTCACCCGTTCAGCCGAGCAGCCTCACTTGCCAGCTCGGCTTCCAACGTCTCGATGCTCGGCAGGCTCGCTACCAATTCATCAGGCAACGAGTCGGCAACGGACGTGCGCCACTCAGCGATGCCCACGGGCGCGTTGAAACCGCGCAATGCGTATTCGGCCACCACGCTGTTCTTCTCCTTGCAGAGCAGCAAACCGATGGTCGGCTTGTCGTCAGGGTGCGCCATGAGATCGTCCACGGCTGCCATGTACATTCCAAGCTGTCCGAGGAATCCGGGTTCGAACTTCACGGCCTTGAGTTCGATCACCATGTAGCAGCGCAGCTTCAAATGGTAGAAGAGTAGATCCGCAAAGAACTCGTCGCCGGCTATTTCGAGCCGCACTTGTTCTCCAACAAAGGCGAAGCCCTGTCCCAGCTCCAACAGGAATTTCTCCACGTGCTTCACCAACTGCAGCTCCAGGTCCCGCTCATTGTGCCGGTCACTCATGGCCAGGAAATCAAAAACGTAGGGATCCTTGGTGGCCTGCTGCGCCAGGTCGGAGTCAGCGGGCACCATGGTGGACTTGAAGTTGGTGATCGCTTGGCCGGAACGCTCGTGCAACCGGGTTGAGATCTGATGTGTCAGGACGTTGCGGGACCAGCCGTGCTGAGCCGCCGCCGCCGCGTACCAAAGCCGCGTGGCGGCGTCGTCGAGTTTCTCCAGAAGGGCGATCTGGTGGTACCAGGGCAATGTTGCAAGCGGCGCTTGCAACATTGGGAAGTCCGGCCAGGCCTGCGCGAAGCTCTTCATGTAACGGAGGTTCCTGGGGGAGAAGCCCTTTGCCTCCGGGAACCGTGTCCGGATGTCGGCAGACAACCGTGTCACAACCTTGGCGCCCCAACCCTGCTCGGATTCCCGCTCCGCCAATTTCCGGCCGATGCTCCAGTAGGAGTTCAACAACTCGCTATTGGCGGCTGCCAGCGCCCGGGTCCTGCCAACGCGTACTTCCTGGGCCACGGTATGGAGCAAGGTGGGGTACCAATCGGGCATGGACGAAGCAGCAGGGACACCCGGGAAGGATGCCTCGGTAGCGAGCTCTTGGGACGGCATGGTGCTCCTGTCGTTTACTGTTGGCATCACGCTATGGGGAGGCACTGACAAAATAGGTGGGTGAGTGAAGCCGCCGAATTTGTGGACTACACGCTGCAGCGTGAGTCGTCATGGGAAAAGGCCGATGAGGCCAGTGAACGCCTAGGCGAAGCCTTGAAGGTATATGGCGCGTCTGTGGGCGCAGTTCGCGGAACAATCCGGGATACGCTGAAGCGGTACAAGAACCTCAACCATGACGACATCACCGCCTTGAGCTCGGAACTTTGGGAGGAGCCGGTCTTCGAAAGGCGTCTCGCAGCGGTGGTTCTGTTGCAAAGCAAAGTGTCGCTCCTCGTCAACACGGACCTCACCCGCATCGAAGGTTTCATCAGGGACGCCGGGACGCGGGAACTGGTGGATCCGCTGGCCAAAGACGTTGTCAGGCCATTGCTGGCCCGACTCGAAGGGCCGGCGAAAGACCGCGCTGAGCGCGTTCTGGATCGTTGGGCGACCGGCACGGACCCTGAATTGCGCCATGCCGCGGCCCTCGCCACAGGCGGCCCCACCCCTTGATAAGCACCAATGACCGGCCTAGCGTTTCCCTCAACACATGCCAGTGACTTGAGAGGCAGGTTGTTTGATGAAATCGCTGTGGTTGGATCGCGAATCGCCTTTCACCTCCGACGAAATTCCTGACGAAAAGCATTTCGACACGATCGTGGTGGGCGCAGGCCTCACGGGAATGGTCACAGCGCTGCTCTTATCCCGGTCCGGCCAGCGCGTGATGGTCTTCGAGGCCAGGACACTCGGCGCCGTCACAACGGGAAACACCACCGGCAAGCTAAGCCTCCTGCAAGGTGGTGTGCTCTCCGCCCTACGCAGCCAGTACTCCCTTAAAGTGGTCCGGGCCTACGTAGAGGCCAACAAGTCCGGACAGGCCTGGCTCGCGCAGTACATGGAACAGCAAGGCGTCCCATTCCAGCGCCGGACCGCGGTCACCTTTGCAACCACCGACGACGGCGGGCAGCGGCTCCGCAAGGAAGCTGCGGTTTCGCGGGACGCCGGTCTTGACGTCCATTTCAGCCGTGACGCGGGGTTGCCGTTTCCCGTAGTGGAAGCGTTGGAATTGGAAGGCCAGGCACAAATTCACCCCATGGACGTGCTGGCGACCCTCGCGAAGGATATCCGGGCGCATGGCGGGCTCATTGTTGAGGGTGTCCAGGTCCAGGATGTGGGATCAGGGCTGCCCCTGGACGTGACCACCCGCAGGGGCAGCTTCACTGCCGACACCGTAGTGCTCGCCACCGGGACGCCGATCCTGGACCGTGGCCTGTACTTCGCCAAGCTCGAACCGCACCGTTCCTATGCAGCGGCCCTGCGGGTGCCGGGCGACATTCCACAAAGTATGTACCTGTCCATCGACGCGCCCACCCGGTCCCAGCGGACACAGCCCACCGCTGACGGCGAATTGCTCTTGGTGGGCGGTTATGGACATCCGGGCGGCCGGGCTGCGTCGACGCAGTCACATCTTGACGAGTTGCTGGGATGGGCCAACAAGCACTACCCGGGCGCGGAGGTCACCCACACGTGGTCGGCGCAGGACTACCAAGCGACCAACCTTGTGCCGTTCTTCGGGAAGCTGCCGCGGGGACACGGCCGGATCTTCTTTGGTACCGGCTTCAACAAGTGGGGGATGAGCAACGGGGTGGCGGCCGCCCTTTCCATCACCTCGGACATCCTGGGTGGCCAGTCCGATTGGGCCACCGTCATTCATCATCGCGTCACCTCGCCCAAGGGCGCGGCGGAGGCCATCCGCCACAACGCAGACATTGCCCGCCGGATGATCGAGGACAGGGCCAGTGCCCGGAAGAACCCCGAAATCACCGACGAGACCCGCCCGCCGGAGGGGACTGGCGTCGTCGGCCTCTACAACGGTGAACCAGCGGCCGTGTCCACTGTGGAGGGCAAGGTCTGCCTGGTATCCGCCAGTTGCGCACACTTGGGTGGCCTGCTGAGCTGGAACGACGCGGAGAAGTCCTGGGATTGTCCCTTGCATGGCTCTCGTTTCACGCCCGAGGGCAAGTACCTCGAAGGGCCAGCAACGCATCACCTGCAGACCTCCGTCGGAAAAAATTCAGACGGCAGGAAAAAGGACTAGCTGAGTCGAGCGACGCGACGCTGGGCCTGGTCCGCGGTCCGGCGTTTTTGCGTGGCTTCCCGGACTGTGAGTTTCTTCTTTGATTCCGCGGCATCGGCGTCCCTGGTGAGTCCAATCAGTTCCGCTTCCAAGGAGGCCAGGCGTTTCCTGGCCTCTTCGATGTCGGATTTGAGGCTTGTTCTGCGGGCTGACAGCTCATTGACAAGGTCCCACGCTTCGGACGCAGCTTCTTCGGCAATCCGAGCTTCTTTGTTGGCGTCTTCGAATTCGCTCCGTGCTTCCTTCAGCGCTGCCTGTTGTTTGGCTGCGCGGCGATCCGCCAGGGATGTCGCCTGCTCTTGCGGTGCCTTCTCTGCCCCAGGCGTTTCTTTGGACGGCGATTGTGAGGCCTTAGTACCAGCATTCCTGGCGTCGCTCCTGGCCACCGGCTTCGCCGTGTTCTCTTGTCCGGGCGCAGCCTGGTCCCCGGGGCCAACCGCAGCAACCGCACCGGTGAGGTCCACGGACTCGAAGCCGCTGCCGCTCAGGCCGCGTACCAGCCGGCCCGTCGCAACGGCGGCGGCGGCGCCGGCATCAGCCATCGCCGCCCTCAGGGTCTGCTCCATATCGGTAACTGCGGCGGCACTCAACGGTGCACCCAGTTCGCCGGCGAGGTCTTTTGCTGCATGTACTGCCGCGGCCAGATGTCCTTGCCGCTGCTGACCCAGCTCGCGAAAGGACTCCGCGTCGCCCTCCTCTTGGGCGTTTCGGAGGGAAACGCCAAAACGTACGACGCCGTCAATCACCTCAGGTTTGTGAACGGCCAGCATGTTGATGGCCCAGGCGCCGGCGGCAGGCTTGGGGAGGCTGCCGATCTCTTTCGCAAGGTCCTTAGCGCCGTCGTCCTTGGCTTTGCGGACCAAGGCAGTTCGCTCAGCTGTGAAGTCACGGGGCACTACGGCGTACAACTCCTGGGCGGCGTCGCGGAGGTCCATGAACTCATCCTAGGGTTCATCGTGGCGGCCCCTGCGACCGAATCCGCGTTCCGGCGATGCTTAGGGTAGCCTAAGTCGGGTGGATCAGATCATGAGCTTGCCCTTCGGTGTCGCCCTCGCGGCGCTCTTCGCGATTGTCATGATCCGCGTCAATGTTACGTACTGGATTGGCCGGGGCGCCGTGGCCGGGTTCGCCCACACCCGTTTTGGGAAGTCCTTGGAGCGTCCCAAAGTAGCCCGTGCCCAAGCCCTGATCAAGCGATGGGGTCCGTACGCCGTCGTGCTTTCCTTCCTGACCATCGGCCTCCAGACGGCCATTAATCTTGCGGCCGGTGCGGCTCGAATGCCGCTGCGACGCTACCTGCCGGCCGCCATCGCCGGGTCTGTCATGTGGGCGTTTCTTTACGCGACCATCGGACTTGCCGCCCTGGAGGCATGGCTGGCGGTCGCAGCGGCGTCGCCCGTTGGGGCTGGGGTGGGAGTTGTGGCGCTGGCTGCCGTCATTGCCTGGGTGGTGGTGGCTCGCAGGCGTCGTTCCGCGGCCAAATCAGCGGATACAGTGGTCTGAGTTCTACTGCTGGATCGGCGAAAGGCTCGGGGTTGACTACTGCATTACCGGAACTGGCGGATGGCGATTCCTATTACGAATCGTTGGGCGAGGGACGCTACCGTTCCACGATCCATGCCCAGGGCGCCTGGAATCCCCATGAACAACACATGGCTCCAGCCTCCGGCATCCTTGCCGAGGCCCTTGTCAGGCATGAGCCCAGGGACGATGTCCGCCTGGCGCGGATCAGTTACGAAATCCTCGGGCTGATACCAGGCGGCGAGTTCCACATCACCACCTCAACGGTGAGGCCGGGACGGACGATTGAGCTCATCCAAGCCGAACTCTCGGCCGGAGGCAGGGTGGCAATCCGCGCCGCGGCTTGGCGTATGGTCACCAGCGACACCAGTGCGGTAGCCGCGGTGGAAGACGAGTCCATGCCCGCCCCGGGCGCATGCAAGCCATGGGACGGAGCCAGCGTGTGGCCCGGTGGCTACATCCGGTCGCTGGAGATGCGCTTGGCTGAAGGTCACCGTCCGGGATCCGGCAAGGTGTGGATCCGCACCTCCCACCCCTTGACGGACCAGCAGGACAGCACGGATCTTGCTCGGCTGATGGGCCTGGTGGACACCGCCAACGGGATCGCCGCCCGGGTTCCTCCGGGGGAGAACAGCTACATCTTCCCCAACGTTGACTTGCAGATCCACATGTACCGGGCGCCGTCCGGTGAATGGCTGGGACTGGACAACAAAGTCTCCTTCGGAAGCGACGGCATCGGCCTGACGTCCACCGTGCTCCACGACGTCAACGGACCGTTTGGCAGGGCCGAGCAAATCCTGACGTTGAGGAAGAGCTGATGTCGGCCGAGGCGCGGAGCCAGCTCACGGCGTATCGCCAATTGGAATCGATGGGTGCGGCGGAGGACCTCGATTTCGCCCTGGAACTGTTGAAGCGTGCCCGCAGCGGACAGTTGGGTCCTTCTCTTCGCCTGTACCGTCCGCTGCCCACGGTAGCGTTCGGGCAGCGGGACGCGAACCTTCCTGGTTTCCCTGCTGCGGAGGAAGCCTGTCGGGAGCTTGGTTTCGAACCCCTGATACGGAAAGCCGGAGGACGGGCGGCCGCATATCACCAGGGCACCTTGGTGATTGACCACATTGAGCCGCATCCAGACGCAATCGTTCGGGCCAAGGCCCGCTTTTCCGAGTTCGGTGAGTTGCTGGCTGGTGCGCTCCGAAGCGTCGGTGTCCATGCCGCCGTCGGCGAAATCCCGGGAGAATACTGCCCCGGTGAGTTCAGCGTCCACGGCGAGGATCCGGACTTTCCAGCCCACAGCATCAAACTGATAGGCACCGCCCAACGCGTAGTTTCCGGTGGTTGGTTGTTCAGTTCAGTGATAGTGGTGGAGAACTCCCAACCCATTCGCGATGTCCTGACGGCGAGCTACGCTGCCCTGGGCCTCGAGTGGGATCCCGCAACCGCCGGTGCGGCCAACGACCTGCTGCCGCACTTGGACGTGAAGACTGTCGAGGACGCAGTCATTGAGGCCTACCGCGGTTATGCGGACGTCGTCGACGGCGACTTCCGCAGCCTTGTGGGCTAGGGGCACGTGCGTCGTTTCACTGCGCGGGGCTGCGCCGCTGCCTACTATCCGCAGGCCAACGTGCTGGTGCCGCCGGATTCGACGGCGGCGGAAAGCAATACCCCGGCTTGAGCCGGCTGCCGCACCGGTTTATGGGACGGCAGCCGACCAGCGGCCCTGGGGTCAGTGCCCGCGGGCGATCCATTCGTCCAGGTGCGGCTTTTCCGCTCCGATGGTGGTGGAGTCCCCGTGCCCTGTGCGGACCACCGTTTCATCCGGAAGGCTAAGAAGCTTGGTCCGGATGGATTCGATGATGGTGGGGAAGTCGCTGTAGGAGCGTCCCGTGGCGCCCGGCCCGCCCTGGAAGAGGGTGTCCCCGCTGAAAAGCGTTCCTTCGCCCGCGAGGTGGAAGGACACGGACCCCGGTGAGTGCCCCGGGGTGTGAACGGCCTTCAAGGTGGCGCCGGCAACGGTGAACTCCTCTCCGTCAGCGATCGCTGCATCGGGGTCAACCTCGGGGAACACCGCACGCCACAGCATCCAGTCGTCCTGGTGCAGGAGGATGGGGGCCTTGGCAAGTTCCCTGAATTCACCGGCTGAGCGAATATGGTCGTCGTGGCCATGGGTCAGCAGGATGGCTTTGACCGTGCGGCCGTTGACAGCCTGCAGGACAGCGTCAGGATTGTGCGCGGGGTCGATCACTATGCATTCTGAGTCGTCGCCGACGATCCAGACGTTGTTGTCAACGTCCCAGGTCCCGCCGTCGAGCGAGAAAGTGCCGGACGTGACAACGTGATCAATCTGGAGGGTGTTCACAGTTCGACCACCGATCGGAGGACGGCGCCTTGGTGCATTTTGTCGAACGCTTCTTCGACCTGGTTGATGGTGATGCGCTCGGTGACGAACGCATCCAGGTCAAGCTTGCCTTGCTTGTACAGGTCCACGAGCATGGGGAAGTCCCGGGAGGGCAGGCAATCTCCGTACCATGAAGACTTGAGTGACCCGCCTCGGCCAAAGACGTCCAGCAGCGGCAATTCCAGGGTCATCTCCGGGGTGGGGACGCCCACCAGGACCACTGTTCCGGCGAGGTCGCGGGCGTAGAAGGCCTGCTTGTAGGTTTCGGGACGTCCGACGGCGTCAATCACCACGTCTGCTCCGAAGCCACCGGTGAGGGCACGGATTTCCTCCACGGGGTCGCCTGCGGAGGAGTCGACGGTATGCGTGGCGCCCAGTTCCTTGGCGCGTTCGAGCTTCTTGGCATCGATGTCCACGGCGATGATGGTGGTGGCTCCTGCGAGCGCGGCTCCTGCAATGGCTGCAACGCCTACGCCTCCGCAACCAATGACGGCAACCGAGTCGCCGCGCTTGACTCCGCCGGTGTTGAGCGCTGCGCCCAAACCTGCCATGACACCGCAGCCGAGCAGGCCGACGGCGGCGGCATCGGCGTCGGGGTCTACCTTGGTGCATTGGCCGGCAGCGACCAAGGTCTTTTCGATGAAGGCGCCAATGCCCAGCGCGGGAGAGAGCTCAGTGCCGTCTTCGAGGGTCATTTTCTGGGTCGCGTTGTGTGTGTTGAAGCAGTACTGGGCCTGGCCGCGGTTGCAGGCGCGGCAGTTGCCGCAGACGGCGCGCCAGTTGAGGACCACGCGGTCGCCGGGGGCGACATCGGTGACGTCGGGTCCTACTGCGCTGACCACGCCGGTGGCTTCGTGGCCGAGCAGGAACGGGAAGTCGTCGCTGATGCCACCGAGTTTGTAGTGGAGGTCTGTATGGCAGACGCCGCTGGTGAGGATGTCCACCAGGGCTTCGCCGGGGCCAGGTTCGGGAACCAGGATGGTTTCGAGGGTTGCGGGTGCGCCTTTGGAGCGGACGACGACACCTTTGACAGCGTGGACCATGGAGATGTTCCCTTCGGGCTCGCGGAGAGAGGGCCCTTAAATGCAGCAGGGCCCGCTACGGATTCCCAATCTGTCTATCACACGTGGCAGACAGTATGTGGATTGTTCCGTGCGGGCCCAACCTCGGCCGGCTGATGGCGCCTATGCTGCGAGGCGGCTCTCAACTTCGGAGGCGGAGGGGTTGGTGGCCGCGGTTCCGTCGGGGAACAGCACAGTGGGGACGGTGCGGTTGCCACCGTTGAGCTTCTCGACGAGTTCGGCCGTGCCATCTACTTCTTCGATGTTGATCTCGGTGTAGCCGATGCCCTTGGCGTCCAGCTGCTTCTTCAGGCGGTTGCAGTAGCCGCACCAGGTGGTCGAGAACATGGTGATGGTGCCGGAGTCGGGAGTGAAGTCCACAGAGCTCTCCTCAGTAGTGGTCGTTTTCACGGTGGTGGTTCGTTCGTAACAACGGTAACCCGGGACCGAATAATTCCCGTGCGGCCGGGTAGCGGGGTGACGTCACACCCTTGCGCTGGTGCGTTCATTCAGGAAAGGGCAGACTGGTCGCATGTGTGGACGTTATGTCATGGCCCGTGCGGTGGGGGACCTGCTTGCCGATTTCGACGCCGAACTTGAGAACGAAATTGCCCTTGGGAAGTCGTGGAACGTAGCGCCGACCGACTCTGTTCCCATCGTGTTGGAAAGACTCGTCGATGACAACCCGAAGCGGCAGCTCCATGTTGCCAAGTGGGGCCTGGTGCCCTCATGGGCGAAGGATCCCAAGGGGGGTGCGCGCCTTATCAACGCACGCAGCGAGACCCTTCTGGAGAAGCCTTCCTTCAAGAAGGCCGCTGTTGCACGTCGTTGCGCGGTTCCCGCTGACGGCTACTACGAATGGAAAAAGGGCGAGGGGAAGAACAAGCAGCCCTATTATGTGCACCCGGGAGATGGCCAAGGCCTGGTCTTTGCGGGCTTGTATGAGTGGTGGCGGGATCCGTCGGCATCTGATGACGACCCGGGCCGCTGGTTGTTGTCCATGTCCATCCTGACCGCGGACACTCCCACGGCAGATGTGGCCCGGACGCGGCGCAGCGCCTCGGTCTTTGACGAACTGACAGCGCTCCATGACCGTGTTCCATTGCCCATGAGCACAGAGACGATGGAAGCCTGGCTGGATCCGCGGGAGAAGGACGCCGGAGGACTGGTGGAACTGGTCCGTTCCAGGGCCCACGATGCCGCTGCTGGCTGGACGTTGGATCCTGTGGGCAGTGCCGTGGGGAACGTCCGGAACAACTCCCCGGAACTCATCGAGCCGGTGGAAGGCCTCTTCTAGCGGTCAGAGAGCCTCTGTCACCGGCACGCCGGACTGGAACTCCCGGCCGTCCGCCTCGCTGAAGCCCGTCATGACGTGGCCCTTGCTCAGCCCATGGATGGCCGACATCGGAAAGTTCCCCGTGATGACGTTGCCCGAGTGCTCCACGCCTTTGATGTCATAGTTTTCCTCGGCACTGAGGGAATGGTTGAAGGAATAGAACGAGATCGCCTCGCCATTCATGAATTCGATACCGAGCCTGCGCTGTGAGGAATAGTCCTCGCTGGCAGCAACAAGGCCCACGACGTAAGCGCCGGAGCCTGGTATGTTGCCATCGATTTCGAACCTTGCCACAAGGTTGTCGTCTTCGGCGGAGATGTTGACCTGCTTCAGGAGTGCGTCATTGGTGCTCATCCCACAATCCTGCTCTGTGGACCCGCCGGCGTCCACCCCTTTGACTCATCCTTCCAACAGGCGCTCGATGGTGCGGGCGACCTCGGATCTGTCCTTGACTTGCCCCTTGCGGGCGGTCAGCAGGTGCAACGCGAGGCCGTCGCTGTAATCGGAGACTGCTTCGGCCCGTGCCCGGGCTTCAGGGATCTCCATGGCTTCGAGCCGTTGCGCCAAGGCCGCTACCAAACGTTCGTGCCCGTCGGCGACGACTTCGGGCTGGTCCAGCGCGAAAACGAAACGGGCCCGGGTCAGTTCGGCGTTTTCCCCGGCGAGTCCCATGACCGCTCCGGCGATTTGCTCCGCCAGGGACGCTGCCGACGTCGGCAATTCCAGCCTCCCTTCCTGCAGCAGGAGGCTGTCCAGTTCTTCAACGCGGTCGACGGCGGCACCCACCAGTGCGGCCCGGTTGCGGAAATAGTTCGAGGTAGTTCCGACGGCGACGCCGGCTTGGGCGTCCACCGCCCGGTGCGTCAGGCCCTTGAGGCCCTGCGCCGAGACGACTGCGAGCGCAGCATCGGCTAACTGTGTTCGTCGGTCAGGCATGGCGAAAGTCTAGCGGCAAACCACTACCGGCACTACAAATGTAGTAGTACAGTGTGGGCATGAAAAAAGTGGAGATCATCGGCGGCGGAATAGCCGGCCTGGCGCTCGCAAGCCGGCTCGATCCCGGGATGTTCGACGTCACGGTTTACGAACAGCGGCCGGAACTGCCCCCTGTGGGAACAACCCTTGCCATGTGGACCGAAGCCCAGCAGGCACTGTCGGTGCTGGGCCTTCTAGGTGCAGCGCGTAGCCGGGGAGCCCCCATCAAGGCCGGTGCGCTCCGCAGCCCTTCAGGGGAACCCATGCTGTCAATGGAGGGGGAGGGGCTGATGGGGCTTTCCCGACCTGAACTGCTGGCGTTGCTGGATTCTGCCGTGCCTGAAACCGTGCGTCGGGTGACGGGGAGGGTGGAACAAGTGCCCGGCGATGCGTGGTTGACCGTTGGTGCAGATGGCGTCCGCAGCGTTGTTCGGCGGGACGCCTGGGGTGATCGGAGTGCAGCTAAACCCACGCCGTTCCTGGCTGTCCGCGGAGTGGTTCCCGGAACCCCTTCCCCTGAGGACGTCGGCGAGTACTGGGGCTGCGGAGAGATCTTCGGCTTGGCACCCGCAGGGGGTGGAGCCAACTGGTACGCCTCCTTCCGCTCAGAACTGGGCCCGGACAGGGTGGATGTCGCAGAAGCACTGGAAATGACGCGAAACCGCTATGCCAACTACTCGCCGGCCGTGCTGGAGGTACTTCACCGGGCAACTCCGGAGAATTCCCTGGCCCAACGCATCTGGACAACCCCGCCACTGGGCCGCTATGCGCGGGGCAATGTGGTCTTGGTCGGGGATGCCGCCCACGCCATGACGCCCAACCTGGGCAGGGGCGCCTGCGAAGCACTGATCGATGCCGTGACCTTGGGCGGGCTCCTCAACGACCTGCCATTGAAGGACGCGCTCGCCGCCTATGGCAGGAAGCGCGTCCTGCGCACCCAGCAACTACGGATGGCCTCCTCCTTGATGGGGAGCATCGCCCTTGCCCAAGGCATGCAACCTTGGCGCGACGCCTTGCTGAAACAGGTGGGCAGGAGGGTATCAAGAGCCCGGGATGGGGCTGGAACTTCGAAGTAGGTTTTGTCGCGGCGTCGGCGTAAACTGAATATATTCGAACATACATTCGAATAAGGATCTCCGACGCAAACGAGGTGTGGAAATGGGGCTGTTCAGTGAGTCCGTCGGCGTCATCTGCGCGGAAACGGGCCAGCCCCAGGAAGTCCAATGGAAAGGGGCACGGTACACGGTCTCCAACGAACCGGTCCGATGGTTTGAAAGACGCCAATGGTGGCTGGAAGAAAGCCGCGCACCCCTGGGCAGCGGTGCCGGACTGGTAGACCACGAGATCTGGCGTGTTCAGCTTCAGCAACTGCAGGAAGGAACACCAGCCGCCGACACCATCACACTTGACCTGGTCCGTCACGTTGGCAGCGGACGCTGGAGGGTCCTTCGCATCCATGACGCAGCACCGGCACAGGCCGTAGAGCCAGACGAAGCAGCGTGACCCTTGAGCTTCACCCACCTGCACGTCTCCACAGCCTTCAGTGCACACTACGGCGTCTCCTGGCCGGATGAACTGGCCCAAGCAGCCGCAGCAGACGGCGCAACCGCGCTCGCCTGCACAGACCGGGACGGACTCTACGGCACCGTCAAGCACCTCAAAGCATGCATGGATGCAGGCATCGACCCCATCGTGGGGGTGGACCTGGCTGTATTCGACGACGACGGCGACCAACGCACCCAAGTGGCGGGCCGCGTCGTCGTCCTCGCCCACGGCAACAACAACGGCGCCGGATACAGGGCTCTTTGCCGCCTCATATCCGACGCCCACGCACGCACCTCAGGTAAAGCCGGCGGAGCAATCCCCGTCGCAGTCACCAGAGGTGAACTCGCTTCACGAACACTGGACCCCAAAACCCTCAAACAGGTTCTAACAGTCCTGATCGGCCCCAACTCAGATGTAGGCAGGGCCATGGGTGGACGCAAGTACTTGCGTCCAAGGACCCTCTTCAAGCAATGGATCGACGCCATGCCGCCCGGGACCATCGTCACCGAAACCGTCTCCCACCTCAGCGCACCTGGCGAACCGCTCAGTACGGCACATGCCGTGCGGATGCTCAAACTCGCCCTCGAGCACAACGTCCCCGCCATCCTCACCAACGCCGTGCGCTTTTGCGCCCAGGACGGCGCCGCCACCGCAGACGTCCTTGACTCTGCACGCACCCTCAAATCCCTCCCTGAACTCTCAACGGAACCCCTGCTGCAACCAACAGGGCAGGGCTGGCTGAAAACACCCCAGCAAATGCTCCAACTCGGAAAAGAAATCATGACCGCGGCAGGCCAGGGAAGAGCCGACCTCCACAAACTGCTCGCCAACACGGAGGCGCTCGCAGACAAATGCCGCATAGACCCCGTCCTGGACATGGGGTGGAAGAAACCAGTGGTTCCAGAGTCCACCATTATCGGCATTGACTGCGACCCCATGGTCGAACTGACGCAACGTTGCAAGGCAGGAATCACCAGAAGATTCCCAGGCATCAAGGGAGAAGCCGAAAAGCAGTTGCGCTCGCGGTTGGACCATGAGCTCGGAATCATCGCCCGGTTGGGTTTTGCCTCATACTTCCTCACCGTGGCGGAGGTATCCCGGATGATCCTTGATATGGGCGTCAGGGTTGCCGCCAGGGGATCGGGCGCATCAAGCCTTGTGAACTACCTGATCGATATCAGCCAGGTGGATCCGATCCGCCACGACCTCATTTTTGAACGTTTCCTGTCAGGCCGCCGGTCAACGCTTCCCGACATCGACATCGATGTCGAAAGTGCTGAACGGCACAATGTTTATCGAAAGATATTTGAGCGTTTCGGATCCGAGCGCGTCACCCTCATGAGCATGCAGAACGGCTACAGGGCTCGAGGAGCTGTCCGGGACGCAGGACTGGCACTCGGGATGGACGACGGCGAGATAGGCGAGATCGCAAAGCAACTCTGGAGGTTCTCCGCCCGCAAATTCCGCGAAGCATTGGTGGAGAAGCCGGAGCTCCGTGATTTTGCCGGGCGGGTGGAACAAGGTGGGTTGGAGGAGAACCAGCAACTCGATCTCCTGGTGGACCTTACCGAAAGGCTGGACCGCCTTCCCCGGCACATCTCAATGCATCCATGCGGGGTGATTTTGGGCGATGCCACGCTGTTGGACCGGACTCCGGTTCAACCCAGCGGACTGGGACTGCCCATGAGTCAGTTCGATAAACACGACATGGACCCCATGGGAATGCTCAAGCTGGACGTCCTTGGCGTGAGGATGCAAAGTGCCATGGCCTTTGCCGTGCGTGAAGTCATTCGCCTTCACCCGTCCAAAGCAGAAGTTGTGGCCGCAGGTAAGCATCCTGTTGAGCCGGGCGGGACAGGGCCGGACTTCATCGCCGCAGACGGCAGGATCAACCTTAACGCCGTACCGTTCGACGACGAGCCCACCTATGAACTGATCCGCAGCACCCACACGCTCGGCTGTTTTCAGATCGAGTCCCCAGGCCAGCGTGAACTCATAGGAAAGATGGCTCCCAGGGAATTCAACGACCTCATTATCGATATCTCGCTGTTCCGGCCCGGCCCCATGAAATCGGACATGGTGCGGCCCTTCCTTGAGCACAGGCACGGATTTGCCCCGGAGGTCTACCCTCATCCGGATTTGAAACCCGTTTTGCAAGAGACCCATGGGGTCACTGTCTTCCATGAGCAGATCCTGAAGACCTTCCAGGTCATGACCGGCTGTGGACTGGCAAGGGCAGATGAATTCCGGCGGGCTTTGGGCGATGAAATCCATGAACCGGGGGTTGAGGCATTCTTCCGGCGGGAAGCGATCAAGAAGTACTCCCCGGAGGTAGTGGACAAAGTCTGGGGAACCTTGAAGGCCTTTGGCAGCTTCGGATTCTGCAAAGCCCACGGAGCCGCTTTTGCCGTGCCCACCTACCAATCTGCCTGGCTGAAAACCCATCATCCGGAGGCGTTCCTGGCAGGATTGTGGGAGCACGATCCTGGAATGTACCCCAAACGCCTTCTGGTCGCCGAAGCGCGTCGGCTGGGCATACCCATCCTTCCCCTGGACATCAACCGGAGCCATGCCGAATACCGGGTGGAGAAAATCCAGCAGGGCAATGATCAGGGCAAGCTTGGTATTCGTTTGAGCTTCACTGGAATCTATGGGTTATCGGGCGCTGAATTGAAGAGGATCGTGGCAGGACAGCCCTACGATTCCCTCGCAGACCTGAGGGCACGCGCAAGAGTCAGCAAGCCGAACATTAAGAGGCTTGCCCAACTTGGGGCTTTTGATGCCCTTCACAAGGACTCAGGTGGCAAGGCGAACCGGGCGGATCTTGTGCAGCACCTGCAGGCCCTCCAGAGCAGCCCCAGCAAAAAGACCACTGACGTTATCGATGGACAGCTGTCCTTTGCTCTTGGCGATGTTGAGTTGAGGAACCTGGCTGCAAAGCTTCCCGAGCCGTCCATGGTGGACAACGTCAGGGCGGAGCTGGACCTGATGGCCGTCGATGTCAGTGAGCACCTTATGGACAGTCACCGGCCCCTCCTGGACAAGCTGGGAGTCACCACTGCCGATAAACTCCTCGGGCTTCGGAATGGGACAGAAGTGCTGGTGGCAGGGGTGCGGGTAGCAACGCAAACTCCGCCTATGCGTGGTGGAAGGCGCGTGGTCTTCATCAGCATCGATGACGGCACTGGTTGCGTGGATTCGGTCTTTTTCCATGAAGCCCAGGAAGAATCCGGACCCTTGCTGTTTGGTACGCGCCTTCTGTTGATCCGTGGAACCACAAGGCGCACCGGTCCCAAGGGAATCAGCCTGAGCGCCACCAAAGCCTGGGACCTCGGCCAGCCTGAAACGTTGCCATACGCAGACCTTCGCCCTGCCGGAGGTGGCCTGCCTGATGAATACACGCACAGAGGGCCCCTGCACGGCATCTCCAGGAACCTTGCCATCACTGGCCTTGGAAGCTGATCCGGCCTCTGAATCCGGCGTCGGCGCGCTGCTTTGGCCGCCCCAGCCGAAGCAGATACGATTGACGGTGGCTGGCTGTGGTCCCCGTACGCCACAAGCTATGAAGCCTTAACTATGAATAGGAGACACCCGTGTCAGATGCCCAACAGATCACCCTCATCGTCGATGGCGAAGAGACCAAGGTGACGGAAGGGACTACCGGCGCGGAACTCTTCTTCGAGCGCCGCGACGTCGTTGTAGCCCGAGTCAATGGTGTGCTGACGGACCTTGACCAGGTTCTCGCCGAAGGCGCAAGCGTCGAGGGCGTCACCATCGAATCACCCGACGGACTCAATGTGCTCCGCCACTCCACTGCCCACGTCATGGCCCAGGCAGTTCAGCAGTTGCGCCCCGATGCAAAGCTCGGCATTGGCCCTTACATCACTGACGGCTTCTACTTCGATTTCGATGTCGCTGAACCGTTCACCCCGGAAGACCTGCGCACGCTGGAAAAGATGATGCAAAAGATCATCAACCAGAACCAGAAGTTCGTACGCCGTGTGGTCAACGAGGATGAAGCCCGCGAGGCTATGGCCCACGAACCTTACAAGCTGGAACTGCTGGGCAAGAAGAATGACGCAAGCGACGCCGCTGAGGGCGTCAACGTCGAGGTCGGCGCCGGCGACATCACGATCTACGACAACGTGGACAGGAAGAGCGGCGAGAGTGTCTGGTGCGATCTTTGCCGCGGCCCGCACCTGCCCAACACCAAGATCATTTCCAATGCGTTCGCGTTGACTCGCTCCTCCGCCGCCTACTGGCTGGGTAACCAGAACAACCAGCAGCTGCAGCGTATTTACGGCACAGCCTGGCCTACCAAGGAAGCCCTCAAGGCCTACCAGGAACGCATCGCTGAAGCCGAGCGCCGCGACCACCGCAAGCTCGGCGTCGAACTTGACCTCTTCTCCTTCCCGGACGAGCTGGGCTCCGGCCTCCCGGTGTTCCACCCCAAGGGCGGCATCATCCGCAAGGCCATGGAGGACTACTCCCGCCAACGCCACGTGGATGCCGGCTACGAGTTCGTGTACACCCCCCACATCACCAAGGGACACCTCTACGAGGTTTCGGGGCACCTGGACTGGTACAAGGACGGCATGTTCCCGGCGATGCAGGTGGATGCCGAGTACAACGACGACGGCACCGTACGCAAGCCGGCCCAGGACTACTACCTGAAGCCGATGAACTGCCCCATGCATAACCTGATCTTCCGCTCCCGCGGCCGGTCATACCGCGAACTTCCGCTGCGCCTCTTCGAATTCGGTTCGGTGTACCGCTATGAGAAGTCCGGCGTTGTGCACGGCCTGACACGCGTCCGTGGCATGACACAGGACGATGCCCACATCTACTGCACCCGCGAGCAGATGAAGGAAGAGCTCACCACCACGCTGAACTTCGTCCTGGGCCTCCTCAAGGACTACGGCCTGGATGACTTCTACCTGGAGCTCTCCACCAAGAACGAAGAAAAATTCGTTGGCGACGACGCCGCCTGGGAGGAAGCTACCCGCACTTTGTCCGAGGTTGCCGCTGCTTCGGGCCTGGAGCTGGTGCCGGATCCGGGTGGAGCTGCCTTCTACGGTCCCAAGATCTCGGTCCAGGCGAAAGACGCCCTGGGCAGGACCTGGCAGATGTCCACCATCCAGTTGGACTTCAACCTTCCGGAACGATTCGAACTGGAGTATCAGGCAGCGGATGGCACGCGCCAGCGCCCGGTAATGATCCACCGGGCCCTCTTCGGATCCGTTGAACGCTTCATGGGTGTCCTGACCGAGCACTACGCCGGGGCGTTCCCCGCATGGCTCTCACCAGTGCAGGTAGTTGGCATCCCTGTGGCCGAGACATTCAACGACTACATGTTCGACGTCGTGGGCCAGCTCAAGGCGGCGGGCATCCGTGCCGAAGTGGACATCTCGTCGGACCGCTTCCCCAAGAAGATCCGCACTGCAAGCAAGGACAAAATCCCCTTCGTTCTGATTGCCGGCGGTGAGGATGCTGAGGCCGGCGCGGTCTCGTTCCGCTTCCGCGATGGCAGCCAGGACAACGGCGTGCCGGTGGCCGAGGCCGTCCGCAGGATTGTGGACGCCGTCAAGAACCGCGAGAGCTGACGGAACGGACACAAAGACGGTGCAGGAGAACACAGGCGCGGCAGCTGACCTACCAGGTGACGCCGACGTAACCGATGACTTCGGATTGGCGGGCGTACCGGACGCGTTTCAGCGCCTGTGGACTCCGCACCGCATGGCCTACATCAAGGGCGGGCAGGATCAATTCAAGAACAAGGATGACTGCCCGTTCTGTGTAGGGCCCACGCGCTCCGACGAGGAATCCTTGATCGTCTACCGGGGGAGGACCTGCTACGTGGTCCTCAACCTTTTCCCATACAACCCGGGGCACTTGTTGATCTGTCCCTATCGCCATGTGCCTGACTACACGGACATCACGGTGGAGGAGACGGCCGAGTTCGCCGAACTAACGCAGACCGCCATGCGGGTGCTCCGGAAGGTTTCGAATCCCAGTGGCTTCAACCTGGGCATGAACCAGGGTGTCACCGGCGGCGCGGGCATTGCTGCGCATCTTCATCAACATGTGGTTCCGCGCTGGGGCGGGGACGGAAACTTCTTCCCGATCATCGCCCAGACCAAGGCCATCACCCAAACACTTGACGAGGTGCGCAAGCTAGTGGCCGAAGCCTGGCCGGGGGAGTCGAATGCTCAATAGGCATGCGCGCGGCTTCTTCACTTCACTATTCACCCCCCTTGCGCGCTGGCTCCTCAAGATCGGCGTGTCTCCTGACGCTGTGACCATGGCAGGTACGGCCGGCGTTATCCTGGGCGGCCTTGTGCTCTATCCGCTGGGCCAGCTGTGGTGGGGTTCGGTCGTCGTGGCTTTCTTCGCGTTCTCGGATGTGGTGGACGGCATCATGGCGCGTCTCCAGGGCAGAAGCGGTGGCTGGGGCAATTTCCTGGATTCCACCCTGGACCGTTTGGCAGATGGGGCAATCTTTGCCGGCCTCGCCATCTGGTTCTTCACCCACGGCGGGGATTCAGCGATCGGTACTGCCGCCGTCGTCTGCCTTGTCCTTGGAATGGTTGTCTCCTATGCCAGGGCCAAAGCAGAGTCCCTGGGGTACCAAGCGAGCGTGGGGATCGCCGAGCGTGCCGAGCGTTTGGCATCGGTGCTGCTCATAGCAGGGCTGACGGGGTTGGGACTTCCGCCCGTTGTGTTGTTCGGGACCTTGATCCTGCTGGCACTGGCCAGCGTCGTGACCATCATTCAGCGGATGGCTACTGTGCGCCGGCAGGCCATGGCCGAGGCTGATGGACCGCCAGCTGGCTGAAGGCCTACGCCGCCACCCTTCCCATGGGAACTGGCATCCGACCAGATTCCGTCCCCGGCGGTTGTGCAGCTGTCCTATCACAGCCCCCTTTGTTGCCCGTGAAGGCAGTAATGAATGTACTGCCACCACGCAACGTGCGACTACTATTACTAGTACTTGGTCACCTTGACCTGAAACCCGGTGTGCGCTGATTGCGGTCGTGTGGCTGCGCGTGCCTCCGGCAAGAAGGTCGTTTATCTACCCATAGGGGTTTTTGTGTCTACACCAGATGTAAGCAACGAAGCCGGTTCGTCCGCGAACAGCGTCACGGGCAGCAGCCGCGTTAAGCGGGGCATGGCGGAGATGCTCAAGGGCGGCGTCATCATGGACGTCGTTAACGTCGAGCAGGCCCGCATCGCCGAAGACGCCGGTGCCGTCGCCGTCATGGCGCTCGAGCGTGTCCCTGCCGATATCCGCGCCCAGGGTGGCGTGTCCCGCATGTCCGATCCTGACATGATCGATGCGATCATCGCTGCCGTGTCCATCCCGGTCATGGCCAAGGCCCGCATCGGCCACTTCGTCGAAGCCCAGGTCCTGCAGTCCCTCGGTGTTGACTACATTGACGAGTCCGAGGTCCTGACTCCGGCCGATTACATCAACCACATCGACAAGTGGAACTTCACCGTTCCCTTCGTCTGTGGCGCCACCAACCTCGGTGAGGCCCTGCGCCGCATCAACGAGGGCGCGGCGATGATCCGTTCCAAGGGCGAAGCCGGTACCGGTGATGTTTCCAACGCCACCGGGCACATGCGTAAGATCCGTTCGGAGATCGCCAAGCTCGCCGCCCTTCCCGAGGATGAGCTGTACGTCGCGGCCAAGGAACTGCAGGCCCCGTACGAGCTGGTCAAGGAAGTCGCCGCCACCGGCAAGCTTCCCGTGGTGTTGTTCACCGCCGGTGGCATCGCTACCCCGGCTGATGCTGCGATGATGATGCAGCTTGGCGCTGACGGAGTGTTCGTTGGTTCGGGGATCTTCAAGTCCGGCAACCCGGCAGAGCGTGCCGCCGCCGTCGTTTTTATTCCAGTCCGCGGCGTTTCAGGAGGGGTTCCAGCTCTGCGTCGCGGCCACGGAATGCCCGGAATGAAACCAGCGGGTCCCGGCTGTTACCCCGTGATAGCAACTCTGAGCGAAAGTGATCGCCGTTCGCCCTTGTCAGGCCGCCGTTTTCCTTAAACCATTCCACGGTGTCTGCATCCAGTACCTCGCTCCAGATGTACGAGTAATAGCCCGCCGCGTAGCCTGCGCCGGCAAAGATGTGCTGGAAGTAGCCGGTTCTGTACCGGGGTGGAATCAGGGGGTGTGCGATGCCGGCGTCGGCAAGGGCTTTGGCTTCGAAGGCGAGGACATCGTCCGGGACGCCTGTTTCCGGGAGGACATGCCACGCGAGGTCCAGGAGCGCAGCTCCAAGGTACTCGGTGGTCGCGAATCCTTCGCCCCACAGCAGTGAGTCATTGAGCTTGTCCACGGTGGACTGGGGGAGGACTTCGCCCGTGGAGTAGTGGCGGGCATACTTGGCCAGGACCTCGGGCCACATGATCCACATCTCGTTGATCTGCGACGGATACTCCACAAAGTCCCGGGGAACGGATGTTCCAGAGAAGCGCGGGTACGTGACATCCGAGAACAGGCCATGCAGTGCGTGCCCAAATTCGTGGAAGACGGTCCGGACCTCATCCAGGGACAGCAGCGCCGGCTCGCCGGGGGCAGGTTTGGTGATGTTGAGGTTATTGATCACCACGGACTTTGTGCCCAGCAGCCGGGATTGCTCCACGAGGGAGTTCATCCAGGCTCCTCCGCGCTTGGACTCCCGCGTGTAGTAGTCGCCGAGGAACAGGCCAAGTCCGCTGCCGTCCCGGTCGCGGATCTCCCACACGCGTACGTCAGGGTGGTAGCCCACAAGGTCGGCTCGTTCGTGGAACGTGATGCCGTAAAGCTCCGTGGCCGCATGGAATATGCCGTCGGTGAGAACGGTCTCGAGGCTGAAGTAGGGGCGCAGCGCCTGCTCGTCCACCTCGAACTTGTCTTTGCGGACCCGGGCCGAATAGTAGGCCCAATCCCACGGTTCCAGATCATGCCCCGCTGATTCCGCCAGGGCGTCGGCCTCTGCCTGGGCGTTGCGGATGGCCGCAGCTGACATCCGGTGCAGCATCGCCTGGACGTCGCCGAAGCCAGGTGCTGTCTGCTGGTCCACCACCAGTTCGGCAAAGTTCGTAAATCCCAGGAGCGAAGCCTTCTCCGCGCGCAGCTGGACCGTTGCTGTAACGAGGTCCCGCACATCCAAGTCCCCGCCATCGATTCCGCGCGCCAGGGACGCTTCATGCAGACGACGGCGGATGGACCGGTTCTCCAACGATGCCAGGGCTGGCTGGTTGCTGGGTTGAATCAGCGTCAGCAAGTACTTCCCGTCATGTCCGGCGGCCTTCGCGGCTTCGGCTGCGCCGGCGATGTCCTCGGCCGGCAGGCCAGCGAGGTCTCCAGCGTCATCGAGCACCAGCGCCGCGGACTTCATGGCCTCCTTGACACGCTGGCCGAATTCGGTGCCCAACCGTGAGAGTTCCGCGTTGACTTCGCGCAGCCGTGACTGGCCCGCATCGTCAAGCTGGATGCCGGACTGCCGGAACTCCTTGAGGTACTCCTCGACCAAACGCGCAGACTCGGCGTCGAGATCTCCGGTGTCGATGGCGGCGAACCGTTCGTAGAGTTCCCGGTTCATGTACACGGCATCCTGATGCGCCGAGAACCTGGGTGATAGCTCCGTCTCAAGCTCTCGGATGGCATCGGAGGCGTCTGCTGCGACCAGCGTGAAGAACGCTGCTGCCGCCCTGTTCAGGAGAAGTCCCGACCGTTCCATGGCCACGGCCGTGTTCTCGAAGGTCGCGGGTTCGGGGTTGCCGGTGATCAGCTGGATTTCCTGCAGGTGCCCGGCCAGCCCGGCGTCGACAGCCTCGGCATAATGCCCGGGGGTGATGCCGGCGAAGGGCGGCAGGCCGTACGGCAGGGTGCTGGGAGTCAAGAGGGGATTGGTCATGAAGTGACTCTTTCACGTAAGAATCGTGTCCTCAAGAGCGGCGCGCCCGGTTCGACCGGCCTTCCGCCCTAGGATGAAAACCATGGGCAAAATCACATCTACAGTGGCGTGGATCCGTCCTCCAAAGCCGGCAATCGTGCTGATGACTGCGGCTCTTGCCCTGTCTCTGGGTGCCTGCGGTGTCATTGCCGAAAACGAGGACCAGAACCGCAGTAATGCCGCATCGGCTCCAGCCCCGCAGACGCCGGCGCCGACGCGCACTCCCGCTCCGAACCCAACCCCCGGCAAAGGCCCTGCGTGCCCGGAACTGCGTTGCACCTCCATTACGGTGACGGGCGACATGCTGGTCCATACCCAGCTCTGGCAACAAGCGAAGGCCGACGCCGCTGCGGCGGGGTTGCCCGGCTACACCTTTGTCCCCCTCCTCGAAGGTCAACGGCGCTATATCCGCAACAGCGACCTCGCAATCTGCCATCAGGAGACACCGGTGGCCACGCCGGAAGGGCCTTTCTCGGCCTACCCGTCGTTCAACGTTCCACCGCAGATCATCACAGCCTCCAAGGATGTTGGCTACCAGGCGTGCACCACGGCGAGCAACCACACCATTGACCGTGGGACCGATGGTCTTCTGCGGACACTCGATGCACTCGACGCGGCCGGACTCAAGCACACGGGTTCCTACCGGACGGAGGCCGCGTCCAAGGAAATACTCATGCTTGAAACGGACGCCGCGAAGGTCGCAGTCATCATCGGGACCTACGGCCACAACGGACAAATTCCCGAGTACCCGTGGTTGGTCGATGAGCTTGATCCCGCAGCAATGATCGCAAAAGCGACGCAGGCCAAGGCGCTGGGGGCGGACATCGTGCTGGGAGTCATGCATGCCGGTGACGAGTACGCAAGCGAAGCAAATACGCAGCAGCAGGATGTTGCGCACGCGTTGGTGGACAGCGGCCAGTTCACCATGATCTACGGTCACCACACCCACTCTGTGCTGCCGATCGAGAATTACAAGGGAACGTGGATTGTGTACGGATTGGGAAACGGCATCACGGAATTGTCGCCTTGGTATGTGGTCAATAACGAAGGACTGCTGGTCAGGGCACAGTTCAGCCAGAACGCCGCAGGTGCCTGGACCGCATCGGACCTTGCATGGGCGCCTTCCGTGATCGTCCGGGATCCCTACCGGTGGTGCTCGGTGGCCAGCGATGCTCCACAGGGAGTCTGCGCAACGCCCGCCGCGGACGCTGCGACCCACCAGCGAACCAAAGCGGTGGTCGAGTCCATGGGCGCAGCAACTGCCGGCGCCCACGAACTGTTGATCACCAAGGAAAAGTAGGCCCTAGCGCGGCCGCCGGGCAGCGTGTTCGCGCGCGAGGCGGGCGTAGTCGTCGTCGGGCGCTCCCGGGACGAAGGTGCCGTACTTACGCTCGGCCGCTGTCCGGATGAGGAAATCGGCAATCGCCGGGTTCTTCGGCAGCAAGGAGCCGTGCAGGTAGCTGGCTACGACATTGTTGTAGCGTGCGCCCTCGTGTCCATCTTTGCTGTTGTTCCCTGCACCCTTGGTGACGGTTCCGAGAGGCTCGACGCCGGGACCCAGGGTGGTCTGCCCGCTGTGGTTTTCGTAGCCCATGATGTCTCCGAACTCGGTTGACTTCATGATCACGTTTCCGATGAGCCGCTCATCGGTCCCGTGGGTTTCGACGTCCAGGATGCCGATGCCGGGAATGACGGGTCCGGCGCTGGTCTTGAAGAACTTGCCAAAAAGCTGATAGAGACCGCAGATCACCAACATGGGTGCCCCGGCATCGGCAAGTTCCCGGAGGTGATCGGCCCGCGACTGGAGGTCATCCTGAATGACCACCTGTCCGCTGTCCTGTCCGCCTCCACCGACCACGATGTCGACGTCGTCGGGAAATTCGTCACCCACGTTGTATTCCAGCAGCTCCGGAGTGTAGCCGTGCCATTTGATGCGCTGCTTCAGGACAAGTGCATTGCCCCAGTCACCGTAAATGTTCATTTCCCGCGGGTAGAGCTGGAGGATACGAAGTCTTCCTTTGCTTTGCTCCGCCTCTGGGGTGGATTGTGCTTCCGAGGTCATGAGACCACCTCAACTATGGTGATTTTGGCGAGTTCGCGGCGAATGGCGAGCATGGAGGTGTAGGTACAGAAGATCCGCTTGGGCTTGCCGCGGGAGCCGTTGATGAAGAGGCGCAAGGCGGCGGTGATATCCGGTTCCACGGCGCCGAAGGGGACGTCGTCGTACTGCAGCCGCAGCGCCATGTCATAGGCGCGGACACCGGTGAGGACTTCCACGCCATCTGCCCGCAGAGACTCGAATTCGACGTCCCAGAGCCAGGACATGTCCCTGCCGTCCGCGTAGTTGTCGTTGATGGCGATCATCGTTGCGTAACCACCGGCGGGGAAGGACTTGAGCCCGAGTCTGAACCCGCTGGGGTTCTTCACGAGGACAAGTTCCAGGGGCTGTCCATCCACGGTAAGGCTTTCGCCACGACCGAACGCGGGAGCTACATCGGCCAGGGCCTTGACGAGCTTGGGAGTGTCAACAGGGCCGGTGCCAAGGACGGCGCGCGCCAGTGACAGGGCGGCAGCTGCATTGAAGATGTTGTAGACGCCACGCAGCTTCATTTCCGTGCTGACTGTCCGGCCGTCGAACTCAAAGTCAGCGTCTTGCGCCCCAACCCGGCGGAGTACGACGTCGGCCGCCGGTAAATCGACCACCTCACCAACCGCCGCGGCAACCGAAGTGCCCGATGGCGACGGGCCCGAGCCGGAAGTGCGCATGTCGTCGTCGTTGGGAAAGGTGCTCCGCAATGATTCATCGAGACCGAAATACCTGACATTGGGGTGGTGCAGCGCGTCAGCGGCCTGGAGGATGTTGGCGATGCGCGCAACACGTGGATCCTCGCGGTTCAGGACCACGGTGTCCGTTGTTTTGGACGCGATGTGCTCCAGCAACCGGGCGGTTTTGTCGATTTCGCCAAAGCGGTCCAACTGGTCGCGGAGGACATTCAGCAGGAGGCTGAAGCGGGGCTGGACCTTGTTGACGAAGTGCACCGCATGGGCTTCATCGAGTTCAAGAATGGCGATGTCGGCGTCAAGCCTTCCGCGCCAATCCACCTCACCGAGGAGTGAAGCGGCCACGCCGCGGGTGAAGTTGCTGCCGGTGCGGTTGGTGAAGACCCTCAGGCCCTGGCTTTCGAGGAGCTCCACCACCATCTTGGTGGTGGTGGTTTTGCCGTTGGTGCCACTGACTACGGCAACGCCGTGGGGAAGGGAGGCCAGCGTTCGCTGCATGAAGCCGGGGTCGATTTTCTCGACCACGAGGCCGGGAAAAGCTGATCCTCCACCCCGAAGCCGGGACAGTGTGCGGACCAGCTTGCCGAGGGGGACGCTGAAGGAAAGCATGCTCTGTAATATATCCCAGTCAGGGCATGGAACCCGGCCCGCGGGCCGTCCACGGAGGTCGCAGAAGACGTGGCGGCAGCTATGCCGCACTATGATGGATCAATGACCAACCCCCTTTCCGACGCTTCATCGCGCGTGGGTTCAGGACTCAGGATCGGCGTTCTGGCACTCCAAGGCGACTTCCGCGAGCACATCCACGCAGTGGAGGCCGCTGGAGCCACCGGCGTGGGCATCCGCCGGCCGTCCGAGCTGGAAGACATTGACGGCCTGATTATCCCCGGCGGCGAATCCACCACCATCGACAAACTGTCCCGGATTTTCGAACTTCGCGATCCGATCCGAAAGCGGATAGGGGACGGCCTTCCGGTCTACGGCTCCTGCGCTGGAATGATCCTGCTCGCCGAAGAAATTGCCGACCCCGCAAAGGATCTTGACGGTAATCCGCAGCAGACCTTCGGCGGCCTGGACATCACGGTTCGCCGGAACGCTTTTGGACGCCAGCGCGAATCCTTCGAAACGGATCTTGATTTCAAGGGCCTGGACTTCAGCGCCGGGGAGTCCGGCGTGGATCCCGTCCACGCTGTATTTATCCGTGGACCGTGGGTTGAACGGGTAGGACCGGACGTTGAAATCCTGGCGCAGGTTGATCCGGACCATGCCAGCCACACGGCTACTTTGCACGGAGTGGCTAGAATTGTTGCAGTGCGCTCCGGCCACCTGTTGGCCACCTCCTTCCATCCGGAAGTGACTGGGGAGAAGCGCGTGCATGAACTCTTTATTCGAATGATCAGAGGAGAAGCGTAAAGCATGTCAGGCCACTCCAAATGGGCGACCACCAAGCACAAGAAAGCCATCATCGATAGCCGGCGTGCAAAGTCGTTCGCAAAACTGATCAAGAACATCGAAGTTGCTGCCCGCATGGGTGGCCCGGATCTTGCCGGTAACCCGGGCTTGGAACTCGCTGTCACCAAGGCAAAGAAGACCTCGGTTCCCAATGACAACATCGACCGCGCCATCAAGCGTGGAGCGGGCCTCACCGGCGAGGTAGTCGACTACACCGAAATCATGTACGAAGCCCGCGGTCCGCAGGGTTCGGCCCTGCTGATCGAATGTCTGACCGATAATAAGAACCGGGCAGCTTCAGAGGTGCGCCTCGCCATTTCACGCAACGGCGGCACCATCGCCGATCCCGGTTCGGTCAGCTACCTGTTTGCCCGCAAGGGCGTCGTGGTTCTGCCGAAGAACGGCCTCAGCGAGGATGACATCCTGATGGCCGTCCTGGAAGCCGGAGCCGAAGAAGTCAAGGACAGTGGCGAGAACTGGGAGATCCATTCCGAGCCTTCCGACCTTCAAGCCATCCGTGACGCCCTCAAGGATGCCGGCATCGACTACGAAACCGATGAGGCCGAGTTCGTACCGTCCATGCAGGTTGAACTCGATGTTGACGGTGCCAAGAAGTTCATGAAGCTCGTCGATGCACTGGAAGACCTGGACGATGTCCAGAACGTCTACAGCAATGCGGACTTCAGCGAGGAAGTGCAGGCTGCCCTCGACGCCGAGTAGGCCGGGGCAGCACACAATTTTGATATCAAACAGGAAGGCCCGGACTTGACTCTTCGCGTATTGGGAGTCGATCCGGGCCTTACCCGTTGCGGCATTGGCGTGGTGGACATCGAACGGAACCGCCGCGCCACCATGGTGGCCGTGGGGGTTGTTGGAACCTCGGCGGACTTGACCTTGGACAAGCGCTTGCTGGTGATCGCCGAAGCCATCGATGAATGGCTCGACCGGCACGAGCCCGATGTCGTCGCCGTCGAACGTGTTTTCTCCCAGATGAACGTCAGTACCGTGATGGGTGTCGCCCAGGCCTCCGGCGTAGTGATTGCGGCGGCCGCCCGCCGGGGCATCCCGGTCGCGTTGCACACACCGTCCGAAGTCAAGGCCGCGGTGACCGGTAGCGGGACGGCCAACAAGGACGCCGTGACCAAGTTGGTGACCAAGATCCTGCGCTTGGATGCTCCACCCAAGCCTGCAGATGCCGCTGACGCCCTGGCCCTCGCCCTCACTCACGCGTGGCGTGCTGGCAGCGGAATGGGGGCGGCGGGTGGCGCTGTGGGTGCCGGTTCGCTGACTCCGGCGCAAAAGGCATGGGCCGAAGCCGAAGCAAAAGCGCGCCGTGGACGGTGATTGTGCGCCGTCCTTGCTAGGGTATTCGTAGATATGTTCGGATAGTCCGCATCGGGCCCTAACAGCTTTGGGCCGTATTAATTCAGGAGCCGGGTCTTGATTAGTTTTCTCCGTGGAACCGTAGCCCACGTGGGGTTGTCCACTGCCGTCATTGACCTCAACGGTGCGGGTATGAGCGTCTACGCCACGCCGCAGACCCTGAGCCACCTCAAAGTTGGAACCGAAGCCAAACTCTTCACTTCCATGATCGTCCGGGAAGATTCACTGACGTTGTTCGGGTTCTCGGACGACGACGAACGCGAAGTGTTCGATGTCCTGCTCAGCGTCAGCGGAGTGGGACCGAGGTTGGCGCTGGCCGTCCTGGCTGTGCACGAGCCCGAAGCAATCCGGGTGGCAGCGCACACCGGCGACGGCAAGGCATTCACCAAGGTACCGGGAATTGGCCCCAAAGTCGCCGGCCGGATTGTCCTGGAACTGGCGGGTAAGTTGGTCCCGCACGGGACAGGCACAACCTCGGCCCCTGAGGCCGCCATCAAGGCCGAATGGAAGCCGCAGGTAGTCGCTGCGATGACCAGCCTGGGCTGGTCCGAAAAAGATGCCACAGGAAGCATCGACAAAGCCATGGCCGATTCGCCGGAGCTGGTGGATGCAGGAAACGTGGCTCAAATCCTCCGCGCTACGCTGCGTTGGCTGGGCCAGGACGGCGCCCGCGCCGGCAACCGCGTAGGCAGCCGTGGCTGAGCAGTCTCTCGTCAGCGGGGGAGAGGAGCCGGAAGAGCGGGTTATTGAAGCCGCCCTCCGCCCTAAGAACCTGCACGATTTCGTTGGGCAGCACCGCGTCCGTAAACAACTGGCGCTCGTCCTTGAAGCGTCAAAAATGCGGGGACGCAGCGCCGACCATGTCTTGATGTCCGGTCCGCCCGGACTCGGCAAGACCACGCTGGCCATGATCATCGCCGCGGAAATGAACGCGCCGCTGCGCATCAGCAGCGGTCCGGCCATCCAACACGCCGGAGACCTCGCCGCCATCCTCTCTTCTTTGTCCGAAGGGGAGGTCCTGTTCCTCGACGAAATCCACAGGATGTCCCGTCCGGCCGAGGAAATGCTCTACATGGCCATGGAGGACTTCCGTGTGGACATCGTGGTGGGCAAGGGAGCAGGCGCTACCGCCATACCCCTTGAACTTCCGCCCTTCACGTTGGTAGGGGCAACTACCCGCGCCGGCCTCCTGCCAGGTCCCTTGCGCGACCGGTTCGGCTTTACCGGGCACCTCGAGTTCTACTCGGTTGCGGAGCTGGAACTGGTCCTTCGCCGTTCGGCCGGTCTTCTGGATTTGAAGGTGAACTCTGCAGGGTTTACGGAGATCGCCGGCCGGTCCCGTGGCACTCCCCGTATCGCGAACCGCCTCCTTCGCCGCGTCCGCGACTGGGCCCTGGTTCACGGCATCGAACAAATTGACGCCAGGTCGGCGTCGGCGGCTTTGGATATGTATGAAGTGGATGCCCGGGGATTGGACCGGTTGGACCGCTCCGTGCTTGAAGCCTTGATCACCAAGTTCAATGGTGGTCCTGTTGGCCTGTCCACTTTGGCCATTGCTGTAGGTGAGGAGCCGGAAACGGTGGAAACGGTGGCCGAGCCGTTCCTGGTGCGCGAGGGACTGCTGGGGCGCACGCCGCGGGGCCGCATCGCCATGGCATCGGCCTGGACGCATCTTGGTTATGCTGTGCCGGCCGGGGTGTTCGGACAGGAGGCCCTGGCTCTCTTCGGCGACGATGAAAACCACGCCGAAAGCGTAGATACCATCGGTTAACACGCCGTGTTCAGCTTTTCCCTCTAGACTGGTATGACGCTCGGCACGTTCGAGTCCTTGATCCATGCGTCCGCCTCGCGGATCCGCCAGGGACGTTGCCGTGGACCAAAACGTAAGTACAGAACGGAACTTCCCTGTGGATCCAATGACCATATTGCTGTTCGTCATGCTTGGACTCTTTGTCTTCATGATGTTCCGCCGCAACAAGAAGACCCAGCAGCAACAGGCTGAGATGCAGTCCAAGTTCGCTCCGGGCGTCAACGTCATGACCAGCTTCGGTCTTTTTGGCCGCATCGTCTCCATCGACGAGGCCGAGAACAAGGTCGTCATCGAACTTTCCCCGGGTAACGAAGCAACGGTTCACCGCCAGGCCGTCACCAAGGTAGTGGAAACGCCTGCCGAGGAAGCCCCGGTTGTCCCGGACGATGCTTCCTCCCTGACCGCCGCAGAGGCTGAAGCTTCTGCCGCAGTTGAGACCCCGGAAGAAACCATTGCGCGCCTCAACAAAGAGGACAAGAAGGACAACTAGGATCGTCAGTCGCGGCAACACCGCGCAAGGCAACTTCTACGGCATCGGAAAGCCCCCCCCCCCACCCACCCCACCCCCCCCCCCCCCCCCCCGGGGGGGGGGTCTTCCTTTTCGTGGCCTGATTAACGCGCCGTCCTCTTGCGGATCTTTACCAGTCCCTTGTTAATACGTGAGGCCCAGAATGGACC
>NZ_JAJOHP010000039.1:0-49120 GCF_021109375.1 Arthrobacter sp. AK01 | reverse complement strand
ATGCGGGCCCGGTACGCGTCCACCCCCCCCGCCCCGGGCCACCCCCCCGCCCCCCCCCCCCCCCCCCCGTCCCCCCCCCCCCCCGCCCCGCGCCCCCGGGGGGTTAGCCCCCGCCCCCCCCGTTCTGTTTTGGCACAATCCAGGGCATACCGCGGCTGCTTACACTTCTTCCCGAAACCTACGAATGGAGAACGCAACCATGCCCCATGGTGACAACGGCGACACGGCTCTGAGGCAGTTGCTCGCCCGGTTGGAGCATCACGGCGTCGAGGTGGACGACTCTTCGCGAAGGCTGTCTGAGTACTCCTACGATGCATCGAATTATCGGGTAAGACCCGCCGCCGTGGCTTTCCCCAAAAGTGTCGATGACGTACGAACAGTCGTGCGCCTATGTTCGGCATTGGCAGTGCCGATGACGACGCGCGGCGGGGGTACCTCGATGGCAGGGAACGCCATCGGCGACGGTTTGGTGATGGATCTCTCCCGCCGCATGAATGCGGTAGGGGCTCTCGACGCCGAAGATAGAACAGTCTGGGCCGACGCTGGGGTTGTCCTCGGTGAGCTGCGCGCCCACGTTGAAAAGGCCACGACGGGGACGCTGACATTCGCACCGGATCCTTCCTCCCTGACCCGGGCCACCATCGGTGGTTCCATCGGCAATGACGCCTGCGGAAATCACTCCGTGGCCTATGGGCGCATGACGCATCATGTGCGGGAGGTGGATCTTGTCACTGCTGACGGCGCTTACCTGAGGGCCGGGCGTGGTTTTCTCCGCGCTGTTGACGAATCAGACACCCATTCCGTTGCTCGTGCGCTGGAGCTTACCGAGGGCCTGGAGGCTTTGGCCGCAAAGAACATGGCCAGGCTACGCGTTGAACTTCAGACCATTCCCAGGCAGGTTTCCGGGTACCACGTGGGCCATCTGCTGCCGGAACACGGATTCGATGTGGCCGCCGCATTGGCAGGCAGCGAAGGTACGTGCGCTGTCATCGTGCGGGCAAAGGTGGGCCTCGTGCCGAAGCCCGTCACCACCGCACTGCTCTGCCTGGGATATCGCGACACCATTGATTCTGCCCGTGACGTGATGACCATTTTGTCCGCCAAGCCGAGCGCCATCGAGGGGCTGGATGTTTCGATCGTGGACATCATGAGGCACCGGCGAGGAGCGGCCAGCGTTGAGTCGTTGCCTGGGGGGAGTGCCTTCCTCATGGTGGAGTTTTCGGCCGACACTTTGCAGCTGGCCGACACTTCCTGTCAGGAACTGGCCGACAAGCTCGGCGCGAACGGGCGCATTGTTGATTTCAGGATCGTCACTGACCCTGTTGAGCGAGGAAAGCTGTGGCGGGTACGTGAAGACGGCGCCGGACTCTCGTCGCTGCGGATCGACGGAGTTCAAACGTGGCCGGGCTGGGAAGATTCTGCTGTGGCCCCTGAACGGCTTGCCGACTACTTGGCGGACCTTCTTCCACTGGTGAAAAGGTACGGCTACACCGCCCTCATGTACGGCCACTTTGGAGCGGGGTGTGTGCACATGCGGTTGGACTACGACCTCCGCAGCGACTCCGGACGTAAGGTCTTCAGTGACTTCACCCATGACGCGGCTGACCTGGTGGTGACCCATGGTGGCTCGCTGTCCGGCGAGCATGGTGACGGCAGGGCACGCAGCGAATTGCTGGAAGTCATGTATTCCCGGGAGATGATCGGCATCTTCAGGTCCTTCAAACACCTCTGGGATCCGGCACAAATCCTCAACCCCGGGATCATCGTTCATCCAGTTCCCTTCGCTGCCTCGCTGGCCTTGGAAGGTGTCGTCAAGCCTGGACCCACTCACGGTGGGCTGACCGCAGACCCGGGTGCCGCCGTCGTGCTTTCCTCTGGAAATCGCGAACTGCTGAAGGTCTCCAGTCCATTTGTGGGTAACTCCCACGCCTGTATCGGAGTGGGCAGGTGCCGTTCCACCAGCGGCGGGTTTATGTGCCCCAGTTATCGGGCCACGAAGGATGAAAAGGATTCGACCCGTGGCCGTGCGCGGGTGCTGCAGGAACTGACCCGGGCAAACGGCAGCAGCAAGGATGGCTGGTCAAGCTCGGAAGTCCGGGAGGCCCTGGACCTTTGCCTCTCTTGCAAAGCCTGCTCCACGGATTGCCCCACAGGTGTAGACATTGCCGAGGCAAAATCAGAACTGGTCGATGAGTACTATCGTGGGCGGATCCGGCCGTTCACGCATTACTCCATTGGGTGGCTGCCGCGGTGGCTTCCGTTGCTGACGCGGGTGGCGCCACTGGCCAACCTGGGAGCATCATTCCGGCCGTTCAGGCTTGCGGGGGAGTGGCTGGGCATCAGTGCCCGACGACGACTCCCGGCTTTTGCGGCGAACGGCAGGATCCGGAAGCGGCTCCGGGAAGCAAAATTTGCGGACAATGCCGACATCCTGGTGTTCATCGACAGCTTTACCCGCGCCTTTAGGCCCGAGGTGGTTCCGGCTGCTGCCCGCGTGCTCCGTGACACAGGCAAATCCGTAGGCTGCACGCCGGACGCCTGCTGCGGTCTGACGTGGATCTCCACCGGGCAGCGCGAAGGGGCCCGACGGCGGTTGGCACAGTTGATCAGCAAGCTCGACGACGGCACGGACCGGGACATTGTTGTCCTTGAACCCAGTTGCGCTGCCACCATCCGGGACGAAGGTCCGAAACTGGTTGGAGGGGACGCTGCTGCGAGGGTCGCGGACAGAGTCCGATCCTTCGCCGTCGCCGTGGACGAGGCCGTTACGCGAGGATGGAAACCGAAGGCCCTGCCGCCCGAATCGGCAGTATTGCAAACGCACTGCCACGAGCATGCCGTGTTCGGTTCGGGCGCCCAGAAACGGGTCCTGGAAGCCTGGGGAGTCTCCAACCTGGTGGAATCGTCCTCGTGCTGTGGCGTGGCCGGCAACTTCGGTTTCGAGGCAGAGCACTTTGACATGTCGATGAAAGTTGCGGAGCACTCGATCATTCCATCAATTGGTCAGGCTGATGATGGTGCACTCGTACTTACGGACGGTTTCAGTTGTGCCATGCAGGTCTCGCAGGTGGACCCTGAATACACCAGCAAGCATCTGGCCGTGGCGCTGGATCCGTATAGCGCCCGATGGGCGGACTGAATGGAGTACTTTGGGGTCTTCCTGGTTCTAGTGGCTGCCGGGTTGCGTTTGGTTGGCGACCACTTAGCCAAGCCTGGCCCGCAGCCCCGGGCTACAGCAACAATGCGAGGTGTCCACAGCGTCCCGCCTCGTGCAGCGGCGCTTCTGATTGCTGCGTCCGGGATCTTCATCTTTGTTGTCAGTATCAGTTCGCGTTGAGTCCGTGAATCTTATTGTGCGGTGTCTCAAACTGACACGGATGGAAAGGTCCGCAGGAACCCAAACTGGAATTGACCAAAAGGCACAACTAATTCTTAAGGGTTGATCCCGATGATGAACAGGAAGCTCGCACAAGGACGCCACGTTGAGTGGCTGCGAACCTCACCTCACTCCAGTGAGACGGATTCCGGAGAGCGCAGCGACCATGCACTAAAGCGGTCTGGCAGAACTGTTCATCGACTCCTTCAGGAAATGTCGGAGGGCCGCGATACGAGTGATGCGTGGCCGTGGCCGATTCGGGGCATGTAGACCCTCCAAGCTGCGGTCCGTAGCGCTTGTTCCTGGCACTGTGTTCAAGCGCTCCGGCCCGCTTTCTTTCCTTTCGCAGGAGAACTGAGGGCGTGGTGAGTCTCCAAGATTTGGCTTTCATTGCCTGTGAACCTGGAAAGCTGCTGGTGGAGATACTGGCGCCGGCTGTTCCTGGTCCATACGTAGAAGCATTCATGGAGGCCGTCCAGTCTCTTGAATCAGTCGCAATCAATGGTTTTAAGAAGATGAAAGATGGCGTCCTTCTCGACTACGACGAGCGTTCCATAGGTGCGAAGGACCTCGAGGCTTTCCTAGCGGCTGCCTATTCAACGGTCACCTATGACCATGGCCAGCATCGTCCATCAACGCACATCTTGCCGATCACGTTTGGCGGTCCGGCGGGACCGGATCTGCCTGTGGCAGGCGTCCTTTTAGGTACGTCGGAAAGCACCCTGATCAGGCGGATCTGCCGAAGTAGACACACTGTGAGAATGTTCTCGGAGCCCGGGGCATCTGCGCTCCTCGAATTGCAGTGGTCGGACAGTGGCCTCCAAACACTTCAGGCGAGCAGATCCAAACGGGCTGTGCCTCCAGGGTCGCTGACCCTATCTGGTGCGGGCCTGACCATTGCCAGCCGCGCAGCCTATTCAGACGAACTTATCATCGGGCGGGTGACCGAGAGATCGGTCGGAACTGCCGCGCTCCTGCGAATGGGCGATCATATATGGCTGAGAAAACGGTTGGGTTCTCCCTCTGGGCTAACGAGTGTTCGTTAGCTACGCTGGAGTCATCACTGTCGATCAACGGGGTGGGTGATGTGAGCGAGTCGCCGCGACTGCAAGCTAACGCCGCTGTCAGAAAATTCCTGTCAGGGCGTGATTGGTCAATGCAGACTCCGACCCGGCGCCGAATCGTGGCAGGCTTCCTGCAACTCGCTGCGACCCGCGGTTTTGAGTCAGTCAGCCTGCGCACCTTAGCCAGGGAGGTCGGTATGCAAGCACCCAGCATCTACTCGAGCTTTCCGGGGGGAAAAGACGAGATCGTGGCTGAGTCGCTCCGGTGGTTTACACATACCTTCGCTTATGACCTTCTGGCCGGAGCCGAGAGGGCGACGTCTGCCGAGGAGTACTGGGCTGCGCTTGTCCAAGGCCACCTGGCTCAGCAACTGCAAAGACCCGAACCGAATATATGGGACCTCCTGATCGCTGCGGATAAGGTGGCACGCTTTCTAAAGGACGAGGTCCGCGCAGAGGCCGACCTTTGGACCAGTCTCCACCAAGACATGTACATTGCCGCAGCCGATGAGATGGGGCTCAAGCTCTCGGCCTCTACCGTCCAACAGATACTCACCTTGCTTGACGGTGTTGGTCGATGGGCCGATCGGAGCGGCGGGGACCAGGAACTTTCTCTGCTGACTGACCGGGCCGTGGCACTGACCCTTTCCATCACAGAGATCAACGCCGAAATCCGAAGTGCCGTCTAGTGGCAATAGTGCGGCCTACTCGGTCGCGCTGGGGCATCCATTGGAAGGTGTCCCAAGGTGGCACAAGGGCGCGACGCCAAGCATCGATACTGTGATTCGGAACTCATAACCAAGTGACGAGGCCTACATGCAACACAAGACAATTGACGCTCCTCAGGCGACGCGCCATGCCCAAGAAACCCGACTCAGCGGCAATATGGGGGTGGGGGAACTTGTGATGAACGTGCTGGCATTCTCGTCACCTCTGGCCACCGTGGCGGGAACTCTCCCCGTTCTCCTGATGTTCAGCGGCCAGACCGCCCCAGCTATCTATGTCCTTATAACTCTGATGTTGCTGATGTTCTCTGTGGGCTTTGTGAAGATGAGCCGGAGCGTCAAGGGACCTGGCGGCTTCTACTCCTTCGTTACGGCCGGCTTGGGAAAGCCTGCTGGTCTTGGAGGCGCCTTTCTTGCGCTGTTTGGCTACATCTTCATCGGATTCTTTGCACCTTCGTTCTTCGGTGTGACCCTTAACGGTTTCGTCATGAATTCCCTGAATGGCCCGGATGTCCCTTGGTATTGGTACGCGCTAGGTATTATCGCTGTGACCACACTCCTTGCGTATAACCGCATCGATCTCTCGGCGAAGGTGCTCACTGTCGTCATGCTCTTGGAAGTGGCCGTGGTGGTGGTGTTTGACATCGTGTCCTTCTCAGCCAACGGGATGGAGGCAGTTCAGGGAGCGGTCTTTGCCCTTCCCTCCCTGGGGGATGCAACTCTGGGCCTGGCGCTGCTGTTCGCCGTCGGGAACTTCTTCGGATTTGAAGCCACGGTCATTTATCGGGATGAGGTCAAGAACCCTGACCGGACCATACCCAGGGCGACCTACATCGCAGTTGTCGGCATTGGGCTCTTCTATGCCCTTGCGGCGTGGGCGTTCATTGCTTTCCTGGGCCCTGACAACGTACAGGCCGCGGCGGAGTCCAATACTGTGAACCTCTTCAACGACGCCGTTGCAGCTCTGGTTGGGAAGATCTTTGCGGATATTGCTGTGGTGCTGCTCATTACGTCGGTACTCGCGTGTATGTTGTCGATCCAGAACATCGCGGCGCGGTACAGCTTTGCATTGGCGCGAGATCACGCGTTGCCAACGGTTCTTGGGCGGGTGCATCCCAAGCACAAGTCGCCATTTGTTTCAGCCTTGGCCGTTGGAGTCATCTGGGGTGCCGCTACGGTCGTCTTCACAGTTCTGGGAGTTTCGCCTGATGTCCTTTATCCAATTGCCAGCGGTAGCGGTACTTTTGCAGTGCTGCTCCTAATGTTCATCACGAGTTTTGCTGTGCTCGTTTACTTCCTGCGGCGCCGCAGCTTTGCACCTGAATCTATTTGGAAGAGCATCATAGCTCCACTGGTCAGTGTCATTTTCCTCGGCGTCATTACGTACCTGGCTATCACCAACTACCCTGAACTGATCGGCGGTTCAGCCCTGCTCACTGTGATCTTCATGAGCTTTACCTTCGCCCTGTTCTTCGGCGGCATCTTTTACGCGCTCTTCCTCCGATCCAAGCGTCCCAACGTTTATGCGAGGCTGGGCCGGCAGAATGTCGACTGATCCGCATCGGGACCTTTCCGCCTTCTTCTCTTTCCCCAAGCGAATCGCCACGGTCGCTCGCTGCTGCCAATGTTAGGAGAATCCCAATGAACAGCTACTACCCGCTCGCTCTTCTGCTCGCGCGACAGGAAGCGGCGCAAAGCGCTCTGGAAACGGCAAACAGCGCTCTTCCACACGCCCCTGTCGTCCCTGTCCACGAAGGATCGTCACATCCTTGGTTGGATGCCCTGCGCGGGCGCGTTGCAACGATTCTCCATCGCGTTGCGTGGGCACTTGAGCCAGAGGATCACATCGGCATCGATCACTAGCCAGGCTTTTCGCGCCAGTAGCGGGTGGACTGATTGCGCTTCCGCGCTCCGATCCATGAACTCAATCTCCCGGACGGTGCCAGGGCTTGGACACGGCACCGTGTAGAGGCCCAGCCCTAGCCCGATACCCCAACAGGGCATCATCGGTCGGCTGTTCCCTTCAGGGCATGTCGAGCCGGGTTTTGTAGGCGGTGTTTTTGTTGGTGTTCCAGCCGGCGATGATGCCGGCTCCGAGCATCTGATCGGTGAGACGTGCGAAGCGGTAGCCGGGGTCGGTGTCGAGGGCGAGTTGCATGTATTGGTGTGCTTTGGATCCTCGGCCTTCCCACCAGTTGATGTAGCCGATGGTGGTGAGGATGGGTGCTGCATGTTGTGGGCTGGTTCTGGTGTAGACGTGCAGGAGGAGTTGTTGTGCCCATTCGAGGCGTGACCACTTCGGTGCTGTCTCCGTTTGGGCGAAAAGGATGTGTTGGGGTGATTCGTCGATGCCGGGAATGTCGGCCATGAGCCTGTCGCGGATGTGCGGGAACTGGAAGTTCGCGACGAGCGTGGTGCAGTCATCGTCGGTGGGGAAATCGTTGCTGTCGAGCATGGTCGTCCAGAGCTGGCTGGCTTGTAGCGCCGCTTGATGGGGTGCCTGGGCTCGGATGGTGTTCATGCGGTTTTCGACGGCGATGGCGTGGTCTGCTTCGTGGGTCGGCGTCGGGAGGACGATCCGGTTGGTGGGTTCTACGGTGCTGCCGCGGTAAATGAACTCGGCGTTGACGCGGCTGTATTCAGTGCGGCTGATGGGGAAGCTGATGTCTTGGCCGGGCTCGCTGTCGTAGGGGGAGTAGGTGTCGTCGCTGACGAAGATCCCGTCGCGGATTGTGATGCCGTTCTCGGCGAGGACTGCCGTGAGCGCGGCGATGGTGGCCGCGTGTGGTTTGGGTTGACCTGGTTCGCAAGTGGCTGAGGTGTAGAGGGCGAAGACTATGCTTGTCGCGCTGGTGTCGCTCGTGAGGTAGCTGCTGACGGTTCGGGCGTAGGGGAGTTCTGTTCCTGGTTGGCGGGGGAGGTCGATGCGGAGGGTGGCGCCGACCTTGCCTTTGTCCAGGGTGATGCAGACGAGGCTCTCGTTGGGCCAGAACCCTAGGGTGTGCCCGATGAAGCTGAGCAGGTCTGCTGGGTCTTTGATGGTGAGCGCATTCATTGTCCTTTTCCTTTGCCTATTTCTTGCTGGTTCCGTGGGCCATTGGTCACGTTGCCGGTCTCGTGCGGCTGGGAAGGGCGTCACCACTGTGGCGAGTGACGCCGTCGACGTCGGCGCCCTGGGCGCGCTGGTTCCGTGGAGGCCGGGTCCAGCAATGACCGGATATCAGAAATGACAAACAGCGGTGTTGCTTCTGCCTTTTCATGGACAAGTCGTTGAGTCGCAGCATGACTCAGCCATCGACTCTGCGGTACGCCGCCGTCGACTAATTTCCCGCGGATGACCTGACCGGGCTGTGCCCGTAGGGCAGCTGGAGTCTTGCGCGCTGCAGCCCGGATCGATGATGCCGAACAACTCAGCCATGGAGGGCAGGGCCGACATCAGCTTGGCCTGTGGCATCATCATCGGCAAAAAGGGATGCAGTCAGTCTGAGGCCTTCGAAATGCTCATGAACTCCTCAAATCTCCGGAACCTGAAGGTTCATGTGATCGCCGCGGAAGTTGTCGCGGGGACGGGGGAGACCCGCCTACCGCCCTTTGAACGATAGGTGACGCTGCTCAGTCCCACATCGTCTCGAGCGTCATGCGGGCTGGCCGACCGGCTCCCGACATACGCGCCGTTATCGGCTGCGCCTATCCCTTTTGTGGATAGGGAAGGGGACTCAGAATCAGCGCGCCTCAAAGGTCGAACGCAATGATGAATGGTTTGCCGTTGGCTTTGCGTGCCTCCGCGAGGACGTTCATGCGAAGTGCCTGTTCCTGCGAAGCAGCAGGGCTTTGGGGAGGGATTCCGGGGAGCAGGGTCCATAGTTCTCGGAAGAGGACCAAGGCCATCAGAATCACTCGCGTTTCCGATTCAATTTCGCTGTGGAGGGGGTCGATCCTCTCGGGATAGATGCTATCCACGATTCGCGGGAGCAGCGCACCTGGGGACCCGTGGGTCTGTTCGGACCATGCCGAGTATAGGAGCTTGTAGTTCACGTGGTGAAGCCGGTTCGTCGATTCCCTGGCTAGCTCTGCGATGTTTCTGCCGCACCAGGTCTGCCTCCATTGAGGCGAACCGTCCCGTCGAGGCTTGGCACGAAATTCGTCGTAAGTTTCTCCTTCGAGGGCCTGCCTGATTTCGAGGACTTGTTTCAGCTGTGTTCGTTCCCCTCGTTCATGCTCGTACTCGAGGTTTGCGAGAGTTGCCAAGGCTTCCTGCAGGCTCCCGAATCTGATGAACTTGATCGCGGCGAGTTCCCTATCGTGATAGCTGTTGAGATGTTCCATGTTCAGGACGATTTCGTAAAGCTGACGGACAGGAGAAGTGGCTGTTTCCCAGTGGCCGGCTGACACGAGGACGCGGGCTGCATGGATGACGCTGATACAGCGTTCGAAGACGCCACGATCGAATCGCCCGAGTTCGGTGTCGGGGTTGGTCGAGAGCGCTACTTTTCTCGCGTCCTGGATGAGGTCGTCCAAGAGTTCCAAGAGCTTTGTGACAATCTCCGCTGACATAGCGTCCTTTCGAATGCGTTGGCCATTGCAGTCTGGCACCAGCGTGACATGGCTGGTGCACTCGGAGCGCATTCGCGAGACGGTCGTGTGGATTATCAGCCCCTAAGTCAATCCTTTGTACCGTTTTGGTACCATGTGGATATGGCAATGAATCTTCGCGTCCCGGAAGACCTCGATCGCAGGCTTGAGAAGCTCGCGGCCGAGGAACATACCTCCAAGTCGGCGTTGCTGCTTCAGGGTGCCGAACTGATCCTGCAGCGCCACGCGCGCCGGAGTGAGATCAGCGAGGGCTTGGAGTTCGTCATGAGCCATGACGCCGAGCTGTTGACGCGGCTTGAGGACGCGTGACCGCGTACCTAGACATTGAGGATGCGCTGCAAGTAATCGACCGGTACGGGTTCCACATCCGTGATGTTGGCTTGCTCGCCTCGGCCCTGGCCCGGCCCGCGACAACAGTCATGGGCTCTGAGGCGTATCCTGAATTGGCGATGAAGGCGGCCGCGTTGCTTGAGTCTGTGGCCCGTTTCCATCCGCTCATTGACGGCAACAAGCGCACCGCCTGGACGCTCATGGTCCTGCTGTTGTGGATCAACGGCTACCGCCATGACTTCACGACTGACGAGGGCTTCGACCTGGTGGTCCGAGTTGCTGCAGGCAACATCGAACTCCGGGATTCCGCCGCCGTGATCTCGAAGCATTTGGTGGAACGGTAATCCTGCCTCACCTTTCAGAAGAGGCCTGAGCACACTTGGCGCCCGTCAGACTCGGCCAGACTGGTATCGGAATGGGCCGTAGTCGGGATGTCTTCGGGTGTGCCCAGTGTTCGCAAGGCTTGGAACGCACTTCGAGTCCCACCTCGGGCACAGCAAACCCCTCGTCAGAGGGGGCTTTTGCCTTAACGAGGCCCCAATAGCCCTCCGCGGGTATCTCATGATTGTCGGTACTCGCCGGTACTCTGATGCCCACCAGTCTATTCAAACGTAGCGACGTCAACAGGGGGTATTCAGTGAGTCATCGATTGCCGCATCTTGCCAGCCAGATCCAAATTGAACAGTGGGGCGAGACGCAACAGGCGCAGTCGCGACTTCCGAATCTTGTTCGAAATCTTGTCGCGGACTTGGTTCCCGATGTTCAGGAATTGGTCATGCCCGGTGATGAGCACGTTAATCTGTCTGGCTATGACGGAGTCGTCCATTCGCCCGTTCAGACTCCCTTTGTTCCAGAGGGGAAGAGCGTCTGGGAGTTCGGCGTCGGCGGCAACCCCAAAGGTAAAGCTGACGCCGACTATGAGACGCGAACGAAGGAGCCTTATGGCGTCAACCCATCCGATACGACGTTCGTCTTTGTGACTCCTCACTGCTGGGCCAACGGGCGTAAATGGGCCCAAGAAAAGACAGCGCTCAATGACTGGAAGAGCGTACAGGTGAGGACAGCTTCTGACCTGTATGCCGCTTTGGAACGGTCGCCGCGGACTCATGTCCGCTTTTCGGAGGAGATCGGAGTTCCTGCTAATGGAGTTCAGAGCCTTATCAAGTGGTGGGAGAACTTCACGAGTGGCACACGGGGGCTCCTCACTCCTGAACTGCTCACGGCGGGTAGAACCGAGGAAGCGGCCCGGCTGCTTACGGCGATAACTGAGGAGCCCGCACGGCATCTGTGGATTGCCGCACCCGATCCAGACGACGTGTTGAGCTTTGTGGCCGCTGTTGTGCACAAGGCAGACCCAGTGATCAGGCAAGACATTCTGGATCGGACGCTGGTCGTTTTCGATCCAGGAGCTCTTGCTTACCTGGGCGAGACGGAAGGGCTACTGCTTCTTGTCCCGTTTGAGGAGTCACTCGTGCGACGGGCCGACCTCGTAAACGGTCATCACATCATCTTGCATAGCTCGTCCGGAACGACGGGGGACTTCGAGCTGCGGGGAACCCCTATCGGAGAGGCCGAGAAGATCCTCAAGAGCCTTGGCGTAGAAGATGACCGGGTGAGCGTCCTGGCCCGGGCGATCAACAAGAGCGTCCCACTCTATAAGCGGCGGCTAACGGGTGTGTCGAGCGCGGCAACCGTCGTAGTCAGGGCCTTCGCGGACGATTCCATCGCACGCAGATCGTGGATGCTGGGGTCGTGGAACCTCAGGTCGCCCGGTGATGTCGCGGCCGTCGAGCGCGTCGCCGGCAGTGTTGAGGCCTTTCAGAAGGCGACGAACGCGTTGCTTGACGGAGCTGCGCCGATATTCACCCGAGTTGGTTCAGCGTGGAAGATATTTGACCGCCAAGACTCCATATAGGTCAGGTCGTCGCTAAGGTCACGGCGGATGATCTGACGTCGGTCGAAGCCGTCGTGCAGGAGATTCTCGGCGCCGTTGACCCGAAGCTCGAATTGCCAAGAGACGAGCGATGGAAGGCTGCTATCCACGGAAAGGTCAGGAACCACTCCTCGGATCTTCGGAAGGGCCTGGCCGCAACGCTCGCTCAATTTGGTTCGTTGGAGGGCGACGCCAACCGTGTAGTAGGTGGACAGAGTCTGAGCGGCTGGGCGCAGCTGATGGTCAGGGCTCTCCTCCAACGAGCCAACGAAGACAAGACCGGCAAGGTGTGGGAGTCGCTTCTTGACGTGCTCTCACTTCTGGCCGAGGCTGCGCCCGACTTCCTTCTTGAAGCGGTTGAAGCGGCGCTGGAGCCTGGCGGCGCGCTCAGTGTTGGCATGTTCCCTGACTCTGAACGCACGTTCCTGTCTCCAACTAGCCCACATGTCTACCTACAGTGGGCCCTTGAAGTTCTAGCGTGGTCTCCGGTGTACTTTAGTGAGGCCTCGCAGCTCATCATGCTCTTGGCGGCCAAGGCGCCGAATGACTCGATATCAAACCACCCGACGGGGGTACTCGCAGGGCTCTTCCTTCCGTGGCGGCCGCAGACTTCCGCGTCTCTGAAGTCGCGGAATACGGTCCTGTCCAAGTTCGTCAAGAGCAATCCGGCCGAGGCTTGGAAGCTCTTACTTGCCCTCTTCCCTGGCCGGCATGGGTTCGTAACAGTATCCGGTGGCCCGGAGTTCCATGATTGGAAGGAACGGGCCACCGAGTCGAACGTATCGATGCCCGACTACGTGGACTCGGTCAGCCGAATTGTCGACCTAGGTATTCAGCTCGCGCGGCAGGAGCCAAGTCGGCTCGTCGACCTCGTCTCGAAGATCGATGACTTGAGCAGTGAGCCGCGCGATCGGCTACTGAGACTATTCGCGGAGTTCGGCCGAGACGGAACATTGGACGAAACGGACTCAGAGGCCGTCTGGAAGGAGCTGACCTCGTTTATCCGGCGGCATCGCGAGTACAGCGACTCCCAGTGGGCCCTCGACGAGGCAACCCTAGGGTCCCTCGACCAGGTTGCTGAGCTTTTCAAACCTGCAAGGCGAGAGGAGCAGGTCTCATGGCTCTTTGATGACCACCCGGAATTGGGTGACATCTCACGTAGAGACAACTATGAAGAGTACGACCGGGAACTTCAACGTCGGCAGACCGCCGCTGCCGAGGAAGTGTTCGCACAGAGTGGCCTCCATGGGTTGCTTGACTTGGCCGCCACGGTAAGGAGGCCGTGGTCCGTCGGCCATGCAATCACTCAATCTTCAAACGTAGATCTCGACGGCGACACCCTAGCCCCTCTCATCGTCGACGAACGTGCAGGGGTCACGGAGTTTGCGCACGCCGCGATCGCGCAACTTGCCAAGGAGGGCGACGAAGCAATCGTGGCATTGGCCAAGCGCCATACTGAACCGCCGCTTCTCGCGGCTCGGATCTTGCGAATCGTTGACGATCTCCCGAGCGCGTGGGAAGCCTTGGAGCAGTTGGGTGAGCAGGTCAGCCAACACTACTGGGAGGAATTCCAGACCCATGGACGCGGTCAATTTCAGCTTGTGAACGAGACTGCTCGCCGTCTCGGAAATCATAAGCGATATGCGGCTGCTCTGGATTTGATGGCGATGTATTCCCATGGCGGCAAGGTCAAGCTGGATCCTGAGCTAATCCTGGATCTGATTGATGCCTTTTCGTCCGAGGATCCTGAGACCGGAGTTCTTTCGCAGTACGATATCGGTGCCTTACTCGATTATGTCGAACGAGACGACGCGATCGACGTGCGGCGGCTTGGGCTTTTGCAGTGGAACCTGCTCCCTGCTTTAGACGAGTCTGCGAGCATCCGAGCGCTTGAGTCTTTGTTGGCTGGTTCAGCTGACTTCTTTGTCCAGATGATCAGCTTCCTCTATCGCAGGGGCGATGAGGAGGAGGAACCCAAGGTCCCTGAAAATGTGTCCTCGAACGCGTGGCATCTCCTGGACCGCTGGACGATGATCCCGGGATCTAATCCCAACGACGGAATCGTTGACGAGACCGCGCTGTTTCAATGGGTCGAGGACGTTCGCCGGCTTCTCGAGGAATCAGGTCGTCTCGACGTTGGAGAGGCCCATATCGGTATAGTTCTCGCCCGGGCCAAGATTGATGCCCAAGACTCGATCTGGCCATGCGTCCCAGTGCGAAATTTCCTCGAGGGCCAGAGTAGCGAAGTGATCAACCGGAATTTCAAGGTCGGTATCTTCAATAAGCGAGGTGCTACATCGCGTAGCTTGACGGAGGGAGGCGAACAAGAGCGAGTACTTGCGAAGGAATACCGCGACTACGCCGCCGAGCTTGTCGATGAGTGGCCCAAGACCGCACGGCTCCTGCGTGAGATTGCCAAGGGGTACGAAGACGATGCGCGCGGGCATGATGAAGAATCTCAAAGAATTCAGGAAGGGTTCGGGCTGAGGTAGGTGATTTTGGGCTTAATGAACACCGCGCCGTCGCTCATGGTAAGTCAAGGAACAGCCTCGTTTAACCTCTGGTTTCGACTGCTGTAGGCGCGAATTCTTGCGACCTCTTTTGCGAATTCTTCGCATCAGGGTCGGTTTGGCCCACGGTGAAGGCTCCTTTGACTTGCGAGAACGCTGGGTTGGAGGGCCTTGTCTTGTCCGTATCCGTTCAAACCGTGCGGAACGCCCTGGCGAAAGGGCGGCCTTATTGGCGTGAGTCGTAGATTCAGGCAACGGGTACTGCGGGGTCCATCCCTGCGGTTGGTATCCGGCTCGATCTTGGAAGTGCGGGTACGGGTTGCTGCGGGCGGCTCTGAACCGCAGAATCTTTCGGTGGGGACCTTCCCGGCATCCCGTGTCGTGTTAGTCCCGTCAGAATTGGCAAGAGGGGTGTGGACAGTGATGCTCCTATTGTTGTCAATGGTCGCTGGACTAGGCGCCGTGTAGGTTACCGTGGCCTCCACTCCGGCCTCAAGGGTCGCTGCCGCGATCGCTGCGCGACGGCCGGGGGCCGCCCTTGACCCCGGGGCTTCGGTGTCCACGGTCAGGTTGGAAGCGCCCGGTTCACCGGTGGATAGGGTGTCTGCGCGTGTGCGGTGGATTGGTTGTTGAGCCAGGTCTCGTAGCGGTGGTGGACGTCGCTGTCGTGGGAAAGTCCTCGTTCCAGACGGGACAGTGTGGTGGGCCAGACGCTCAGGGCATCGGCTGCTTCTTGAAGGGTCAATCCTTTGGTTGCGCGTGCTTTCCGGAGGGTGGCGGCGTCGGGAGCGGGACGCGGGTGTTGGAGCTGGTTATAGATTTCGCGGGCGACGTAGCGTTTGAGGCAGCGCATGATTTCTTTGGTTCCTTTGCCTTCCTGGCGTCGCCTGGCCACGTAGGCCCGGGTTTGGTTGTCATAGCGCATTCGGACGAGCACTACGCGGTGGATGGCTTTGTTGGCCTGTCGGTCACCGGCGCGGCTTAGTCGGTGCCGGGTCGTTTTGCCTGAGGAGGCGGGGATCGGGGCGACGCCGACGAGGGCGGCGAACTTCGCCTCGGTGGTGACGCGTTCGGGGTTGTCTCCTACGGTGACGAGGAGCTGGCTGGCGACGTCGGTGCCGACGCCCTGAATGTGGCGCAGCATTGGTGCGTGGAGGGTAAGGACGGTGTCGAGTTCGGCGTCGATCAGTGCGAGCTCCTGGTGCAGGTGCCGGTAGCGGACGGCGAGCCGCTTCAGCACGGTCGCGGTGCTGGTCAGGGGCTCGGATGGGGCGCCGGAGGGTCGCGTCTTTTCTAACGCGGCCATCAACGCCGGGCTCGTCATGGACCGGTATCTGGCGCGGATGGTCTCCGGTGCGGTTGTCAGGATCGTTTTCACCTGGGCCATCACCGCAACCCGGGCCCGCATTGCGGTTGCACGCTCGGCCCGCAGCACCCGCAGGGATTCCACTGCACCGTCCCGGGATTTCGGGGTGACGCCCGCCCTGCCGGAGAGCACCGATTCGGCGGCTTGATAGGCATCGAGCGGATCGGATTTTCCCCGCAGCCGGCGTGCCTGCCGGTTCGGGCGCATCACTTCCACCACGCGGATGCCCTTTCGGGTGAGCACGCGTGAGAGTTCGGCGCCGTAGCTGCCGGTTCCTTCCACACCGGCGGCGAGAACGGAACCGAAGCCGGTGATGAAGTCGGTGATCCCCTGATAGCCGGCTCCCGCTGCCGGGAATTCCTTGTCCGCCAGATGTTGGCCGGTGTCGGTGATGACTCCGACGTGGTGGGTATCGGCGTGGGTGTCGATCCCGGCGATGACTTTCAGATATTCCTTTGTCATGATGAAACTGCCCTGACCTTTGAAAGCGATGGGAAAAGGGCACGCCGGCCGGGTGGGCAGACAAGACAGTAGTGGGACTCTTCGGAACAAGCTCCTATGAGGTCATGCCCACTTGGCCGTCGCGTTTACTGCGGCCGTGTTGTGGTGGACAGATCATTGTCAAGACAACCCTCACGCGGGCGTCAGCCACACTTCGAGCCACACCGCAACACACCCAATTCCATCATTACTGTCCACACTTTCCGCCCCGGACTGGGTCGTACGCCCATCGGACTGGCCCGGATTCCGCATGTTCCCGCCACTTCCCCGTGTTTTCAAGGCCGGGAATCACGTTCGAGTCCCACCTCGGGCACAGCATACCCCCTCGTCAGAGGGGGTTTTTGCTTTAACGTGTGTACATTCTGTTTAGTCAGGTCCCTCTGACACTGGCCGCGGGGTGTGCCTGGCGCCGCGGGTCGCCTGTTTGGTTGTTGGGAAGCGGGTTCAGGGTCTTGGCAGGTTGGCCCTCCGCTGGCTGTGATCTGGGGTTATGCGTTCCTCTCCTGGTTCGTCAGGTAGGTCGTGGTTGTCCTACGCCTCTTCATGGGTAGGTGCTTTGTGCGCAACATGACTTTGGGAACTTGCGTCAAAGATCCTGGTTTCGGCTCGTTCCTGAGGTGAAGAGGCTTAGCTGGGGAAGGCTTTGTCAGGCCAAAGGGGGTGTGGACATTGTCCACACTTAAATCTCCTTTGTTGAGCCTGATTCCGGCCATTGGCTTCTCCCTTATTCCGCCTACACCTATTCATGCATGGGAGTGGCCGTAGCGACATGACGCGGATCCTGAAGCGCTGCGTGTGCAGAGTCATTGCGCGAGGAGAGTTCAGTAATAACGGTCGCCCGAGTGGGTTTCAATGTGGTCTTGGCCGTGTCATCGACGCGCACGGCGTAATCAACTGGGACACGGGCCCGCTGCAGATGACCGTTCCCAGCGGTGCCAGCAGAACATTGCAGAGACGACGTTTCTCGGCTGATTCCGTGGTCTCTCCCATGGATCGATTTGGATCCTCCGTCGGCTGCCCGCCACACCGCTCAGTGCCCGTTCCGTAAGGGTCTTTCTTGCGTCTGAGGTATGCGCTTCGCTGCTTGGCCGGGGAAGCGCCTTCTTCCTGCTGGCCCGACACCCAGTCAGCTTCAGGGGTGGAGAGAGCTAATAGGTTCGCTAGCGACAAGGGCAAAGACCAGGACGAATCCTGGCCTTTGCCCTTGTCTCTCGCTATTGATGGGTTCGCGCCGTCAATTTGGGTGGAAGGTTTTGGAAGGAAGGATGATTAGCTAGCCCTTGACTGAGCCCGCCGTGAGTCCTTGGACGATGAACTTGCTGGCGAAGGCGAAGATGACCAAGGTCGGCACCACCGTCAGCACTGCGGCAGCTGACATGGAACCCCAATCGATGTTGAAGCTGGAGATGAACCCGGCCAGTGCCGTCGGGATTGTCTTGTTGGCGTCGCTGTTCATCAAGGTCACCGACAGGAAGAGCTCGTTCCAGCAATTCACAAAGTTGAACACGAAGCTCGCGGCCACGCCTGGCAGCATCACGGGGACCAGCACCCTGAACAGTGCACCTACGCGGGAACAGCCATCGATCATGGCCGCCTCCTCCAGTGCATCGGGGACGTTCTCGAAGAACCCGCGCAGCATGATGGTGCAGAAAGGGATGCAGATCGCGATGTAAATCAGAATCAGCCCCGTCTTGGAATCCACGAGGCCAAAGTCGCTCATCATCAGGTACAGCGGGCCCAGCGCTATGAAGCCGGGGATCATCTGGGTCACCAGGAACGCGCCCATGACCGCGCCGCGGCCGGAGAACTCGAAGCGGGCCAACACGTAGGCGGACAGCAGCGAGATCAAGGTGGCCGCGGTGGACGCAACGGTGGCCACGATCAGGCTGTTGATCATGTACTGGCCGAAGTCCGACTTGGTGAAGAGGCCGATGTAGTTCTCCAGGGATAGCTGGCGCGGCCAGTAGTCCAGCGGTAGCGAGTAGATCGCCCCCGGTTCCTTCAATGATGTGATGATGATCCAGTACAACGGAAACACGGTGACCAGCAGGCACAGTGAAAGGAAGACGACCTTGCCGATGCGCCCGGCGATGCTTGCTCGGTTGATCATTTCTGCGCCTTTCGGGGTCGGACCGTCATGAGGTAGAAGGCGGCGAAGAGCATGAGGGTGACGACGACGATCAGGCCCAGGGCCGATGCCTTGCCGTAGTCGCCCTCCTGCGTAATTTTGATCATGTAGGTGGTAATGATGTGCGTCTGGTCGGCCGGTCCGCCGCCTGTCATCGCGAAGATGATGTCGGGAAAGTTGAAGATCCAGATGACCCGCAGCAGGATCGTTAGGGCCAGCGTGGTGGCGATGCTGGGAAGAGTGATGTTGAAGAAGGTCCGCACCTTACCTGCACCGTCGATCGCCGCTGCCTCGTACATCTCGTCAGAGACGGACTGCAGGGCGGCGAGGATCATGATGGCGAAGAAGGTCACGCCGTACCAGATGTTGGCGATGACGATGGCCGTCATGGCAAAGCCTGGTTCCGCCAGCCACGGGATGGGGGATTCGATCAGCCCGGCCTTCATGAGCAGATCGTTGACCACGCCGAACTCGGCGTTGAACATCCAACGGAACAGCATGCCGATCAGGAACCCGGACACGGCCCAGGGGAAGAAGAGGAAGGCCTGGTAGGTGCCGCGCATCCGGAAGCGCCGCTTCAGGAAGAGCGCGACGGCGAAGCCGATCACCACCTGCGGCGCAAGAGAACCAACCACCCAGACAACTGTGTTGCGCACGATGCCCCAGAACTCCGGGGCATCGAACAGGCTTTGGAAATTCCCGAACCCCACCCAAGAGGTGTCGGAGAGGTCGTTAAGGTTCCAATGTCGGAACGCCATTTGGCTTCCGGCGATCATCGGATAGTAGGTGAAGATGCCGACGAAGACCGCTGCAGGCCCCAGGAAGGCCAACAGCGTCAGCGCAGTCTTGGAATTGAAAGGCCTCTTGTTTAGATTCTTGTTGCTCGCCCCGGGTGGCGCGTCCCGACGTGGGGAGGGACGCGCCGCCGCGTGCTCAATTTCGAGAGTCATTGTTGGCTAGCCTGCCGTCTTTTCAGTCCAGTAGGTGTCCCAGCTGGCGAGCAGCTCAGCGGTGGACAGCTTCCCTGACAAGACGCCCTGAATGTCGCTGTCGGCCTTCTTGATCCACTCGGCCCACCAGGACACCCCGCGGGGCTGGACGACGGGGATGTATGTCTGCGGGTTTTGGGTCATGGTGAGGTATGCGGCCCAAGGTCCGGTGCTGTAGAAGCTGTCCTGTGCCGCGGACTTCAGAATCGGCACCAGGCTGTTCTCCTTGGTGAAGGTGGTGGCAGCGTCGCCCTCGGTGAGGTATTTGACCAGCTTCACGGCCTCGGGCTTGAGATTGGAAGTGGCGGCGACGCCCCAGCCTGCGGTACCTACGGGCTGGAGGGCTTTGCCGCCGGGGCCGACGGGCATAGGTGCTACGTTCCACTGCCCGGTGGTGATGGCCTTGGACTCTCGGACGGTGGCGATGACTTCGGGATCCTGCAGCAGGAACGACGTCGAGCCGTTGCTGAAACCCTGCACCATTTCGGGGTAGCCCCAGGCCGCGGAGGACGGGGGGGAACCCTTCTTGAACAGTTCGAGGTAGAGGTCCATGGCCTCCTGTGCCTTGGGCGAGGAGAAGATTGTCTTGCCGCTGCTCAGCCTGAACGCGTTTTCCTTGTCGACTTCATCGGCTACGTACGCCCCGATGATGGTGATGGCGGTGGAATTGGCGTTGGGGCCGCCCCGGAAGGCGTAGCCAAACTTGCCGTCGTCGGGCTGGTTAAGCGCGGTGGCCTGGGTTAGCAGGTCGGGCCAACTGGCCGGTGGACCGGAGAATCCGGCATCCTTTGCCAAGTCGGTGCGGTGGAACAGGGACAGGCCGTAGAAGCCGTAGGGAATGTAGTAGGTCTTGCCGTCCTGCTTGGAATAGTGGACTGCGTTGTCTGTCAGGTCCTTCCAACCGTCCCAGTCTTTGAGGTCTGCGGTCATGTCGTACAGCCATTTGTTGGCGCCGAATGATCCGACCGTGGTGTCGCGGGTCTCGACGACGTCGACCCCTTTGCCGGACTGAAGCATTTGCTGGATCTTCTGGTCGGCCTGTTCTGTGGGCGGCGAGATCAGGTCCACATTGATGTTGGGATTTTCTTTTTCGAAGCCGGAGATCATTTTTTTGATGGTCTCTGTGCGGGTTGGGTTGGTGAGGCTTTCGACCATCTTCAGGGTGACCTGGCCATTGCTTGCCGGTTGCTCGCCGCTACAGCCGGCAAGTGCCAGGACGGCCGCTAGGCCCACTGCGGCGGATGTGATGAATCTGGATTTCACGGGGATCCTCCATTGACTGACTTGTTCGTGGAAAGTGGTCGCCGCGCCGGCTTGGCGGAGCGGCGATGGTGGTGCTCAGTTGGTGCGGTCTAGCCGTACCAACTCGGGGACAGCCTGCTCGGCGAAAATTCCGTAGCCCGCGGGTGAGCCGTACGGCAGAACGGAAATTCGCGGGACACCCTGCCCGCCGAGGGTGGGAAGAACAGTTTCTATGTCCCGTTCCTCCCACATGTACGCCGGGACCGCGTGTGAGTCCTCGTGAATGGCGACCATCGCGAACTGCCCTAGGAACCATTCGCGCGGGTTTTCATACAGGCGTGTCGTGAGCCGGTGCTGGGCCGCGTGCTGAACCGAACCGTAGGGGCCGCGGGTGAGATGAACCTTCGACGACATGAGGGTCCAGTTGGATATCGAGGGCGGACCGTCGACTGTCATCATCGGCTGCGGTGCCGTGAGGGGCGAGGGCAACATGAGCGTTTCCTTGCTCGGGAGTAACGGGAACATCAGTAACGTACATCACGGCCCATCCAAAGACAACAGACAACTAAGCCAAGTCATAGGATCACTTTCGCGATAAGTCGTTGAATAGCGCTCTTTGGAGAGCACTTTCTTGGATAGTGATATGATGACTTTGTTATGAAGTATGACAAGAGGCTCATTTGGCGCTCTTGTCGCGGTGGGAGCGTGTAGTCTCCCATTAGAAGCGAAGGAGGCGGCGAATTGAATGCAGTCGAGACGGCCATGGAGGGCCTGCGGAACAAGATTGCCTCGGGCGAGCTTGCAGCCGGGCAGAAGTGCCCGCCGGAGGCGGAACTGTCCGCCCAACTAGGCGTGTCACGCAGTTCCCTGCGGGAGGCGGTGCGTGCGATGTCGGCTCTGGGCGTGATGGAATCCCGGCATGGCTCGGGAACTTACGTCTCCTCCCTGGACCCGACCGTGGTCCTGCAAAACTTTGCGTTATTGGTGGACCTGCTCCCGCTGGACAGGCTGCTGGAACTTTTTGAGATCCGCCGACTGCTTGAATCCCACGCAGCAGCAACAACGGCCGCCAATGCCACACCCGAGGATTTGACCGAGCTCATGGCGCTGGTGGCCAGCATGGAGGCCGCGGTCGATCCCACCGAATATGCCGAGCTCGATTCCCGGTTCCACGAGGCAGTCTGCCGTGCTAAGGGCAATTCCACGCTCTCAACGCTGGTCAGGGTCTTCCGATCCCGCGGCGATCATTTCCACATCTACGATGGTGAAGAAGGCGAAATCGTGCGGGCCAACAGCACTGCCGGGCACCGGGCCATCGCCAGCGCGATAGTAGATCGTGATCCAACATCGGCCGCCACCGCCATGGCTGCGCACATTGCCCAGACGGAATCCCTGCTGAAGAAGCGTCGAGCGAGCCCGCGGAGCCAGAACTAACTGGGTGACAACTGAGCCCCTCCGGCACACCTAGGACGGTACGTGGATCCGGCGTCGAGCAGTTCCAACGGCAGCTCGAGCTCAAGGTACACGGTGGTTCGCCCTTGGGCACACGTCCCGATCCGGCATGCCATGCCCAGCCGGCCCGATGGTGGACGACGAGGACGGCGTTTCACCATCGAACACGGCCATGTGAGCCGCCATCCAGCGAACACTTGAACATCTGCCGACGCCAAAACCAAGGCGCGGCTCCCAGCCTCCCTGCCCATCGCCCGTAAACGGGCACCTTAACTGCAGGTACCGGAACGACAGGAACGATATGTCCCCTCATCGTCAACGACAGAACGTCAACGGCCCCATTCTGATCTCTGGAAGTAGTAAACCCGGACGGTGCAGGGCCCCGCACCAGGCTAGCGACAAGCTCCCCGGTCGAGGTCCGGCGGGCTCGACGAGCCATCCGGGGGCATCCGGGGTCAAGACGTTGGCGGTGGCTGCCAAGTGAGCGCCACGACGGTGACGGGTACCCTTCCCGAAGCGATCCATTTCAGGGCCAAGGGATGCTCCCTCCTGATCGACCTCACCGAACCGGGTATACCTGTGATCCTGCACTGGGGAGCCGATCTTGGCGTCCTCGGCGAGGACGGCGTGGCCGCCGCCCGGATAGCAGGCTCTGCACACATCCCGTACTCGTGTTCGCCCAACGTGCGAGAACCTTCGCTTCTGCCGGATGCCCGCAATGGCTGGCTCGGTCGTCCCGGCCTGTTGGCGTCCCGGCAAGGACGCCAGTGGGCACATCATTTCAGCGTGACGTCAGTAGATATCAACAGTGTGCCCTGCACGACCCCCGGTGCGATCGAAACCGGTCCGGGTCGGCTGAGAGTCCACAGCACCGACCATGAGAGCGCGCTCGAACTCGACCTCGACGTCGAACTTCATTCCTCAGGGCTGCTGCGAACCAGAGCAAAACTCACAAACAGGGGCGATCCCCTGGAGGTCCAACAGCTGCACCTCAGCCTTCCCGTACCAAGGCAGGCCAGCGAACTCCTGGACTTCGCAGGACGCTGGGGAATGGAACGTATCGTGCAGCGTCAGCCCTTCGCCGTCGGTCAGCACCTACGGGAAAACCGGCGGGGCAACACCGGCGTCGATGCCGCCCATGTCCTTCACGCCATCGAACCAGGAACAGATTTTGAGCAGGGTGAGGCATGGGGGGTACACACGGGTTGGAGCGGTAACCACGTCCACGTTGCCGAACAAGCAAATACCGGCGAACGCCTACTGGGCGGCGGGGAACTGCTCATGCCCGGGGAGATACTCCTTCAGGACGGCGAGGAGTACCTCACTCCGTGGATATACGGCTCCTACGGTGTCGGGCTGGACCAAGTAGCCCACCGCTTCCACGACTACCTCCGCGCCAGGCCACAGCATGTGTCCACGCCACGACCTGTCACACTCAATGTTTGGGAAGCAGTCTATTTCGACCATGACGAGCCGCGGCTGCTCGAACTCGTTGATCTCGCCGCAGATATCGGCATCGAGCGATTCGTTCTCGATGACGGATGGTTCGGTGGCCGCCGGCACGCACGCACCGGACTGGGAGACTGGAACGTATCCGAGCAAGCCTGGCCCCAGGGCCTGCATCCGCTTGTCGACGCCGTCAAAGGCCACGGAATGCAATTCGGGCTATGGGTTGAGCCGGAGATGGTTAACCTCGACTCCGACCTGGCCCGAGCCAACCCCGAGTGGATTGCCAGCGCAAGGGCTGATCCGCCCATTGAGCAGCGACACCAACACCTGCTGGACCTGACGAATCCCCGATGCTACAAGAACATCAAATCCCAACTCGAAGCCCTACTGACCGAATACCCCATTGATTACCTCAAATGGGACCACAACCGGGACGCCGTGGAGGCAGGCTCCCAAATCCGGGGCGGAACCCCTATCGGACACGATCAGACCCTGGCCGTCTACCGCATGATCGACGAACTGAAATCCATGTTTCCAGGCCTGGAAATCGAATCCTGCGCCGGCGGCGGCGGCCGCATCGACCTTGGCATCCTCGAGCGGACAGACCGTGTCTGGGTCTCTGATTGCATCGACCCACTCGAACGGCAACGCCTGATGCGTTGGACAGGCCAGCTCATTCCCCCCGAACTCATGGGCGCCCATGTTGGGTCCCCCCGATCTCACACAACGGGCCGAACACATGACCTTTCCTTCCGGGGGGCCGCAGCCTTGCTGGGACACTACGGCGTCGAATGGGACCTCAGTTCAGCCACCATGAATGAACGGAAAAGCCTCGCCGGATGGATCGCAACCTACAAACAGCATCGTGCCCTCATCGCCTCCGGACGGGCACTGCGGGGCCCTGACCCAGCCGAGGACACCTGGCTGAGCGGTGTCACAGCAGCCGACGGAAGCGAAGGACTCTTTGTCATCTCAAGCATGGCATGGTCGGCAACCAGACCCAGTGCCCGGGCGAGACTGCGTGGACTCGATCCCGCCAGAAGCTACAACGTAACACCGGTAGTCCCCGCCGACCTCCCGTCGGGACTTGTCGAAACCGCTTGGTGGTCCCACCAAGGCCTCGCGATTCCAGGCTCGGTCTTGCAGATCTCCGGCCTGCAAATACCCACCACCCATCCAGAACAAAGCATCGTCATTCACGTAAAGGCAACAACCGGACCCGACCGGCCAAGGAAAGGGGCCGATGGGAAACAGGACGAAGACAGCACTGACCCGGAAAGTCCACTAAACGCCAGCCGCGGATCCAAACGCTGAACGGACACCTCCCGCCCGGCAGGAGCTCCGCCGGCGCGACTCCCGCTGGGCGGATGGCCCTGAAACAGAAACAAATGAGGGCCGGACGGACTAAGCCCGGCGCATAGCCATCATGGAACGGCCTACTGACAGATTTGCCCTCGCCAGGGAAAACATGACCTGCCGCGGTTTCACCTGGGCCATCACTGCAGCGCGGGGCCCGCATTGCGGTTGTACGCTCGGCCCGCAGAACCCGCAGGGATTCCACTGCTCCGTTCCGGGAGATTTCGGGGTGACGCCTGCCCTGCCGGAGAGCAACGATTCTGCGGCTTGATAGGCATCGAGTGGATCGGATTTTCCCCGCAGCCGGCGTGCCTGCCGGTTCGGGCGCATCACTTCCACCACGCGGATGCCCTTTCGGGTGAGCACACGTGAGAGTTCGGCGCCGTAGCTGCCGGTTCCTTCCACACCGGCGGCGAGAACGGAACCGAAGCCGGTGATGAAGTCGATGATTCCCTGATTGCCGGCTCCCGCTGCCGGGAATTCGTTGTCCGCCAGATGTTGGCCGGTGTCGGTGATGACTCCGACGTGGTGGGTATCGGCGTGGGTGTCGATCCCGGCGATGACTTTCAGATAGTCCTTTGTCATGATGAATCTGCCCTGATCTTTGAAAGCGATGGGAAAAGGGCACGCCGGCCGGGTGGGCAGACAAGACAGTAATGGGACTCTTCGCAACAAGTTCCTATGAGGTCATGTCCACCTGGCCGTCGCGTTTACTGCGGCCGTGTTGTGGTGGACAGATCATTGTCACGACAACCCTCACGCGGGCGTCAGCCACACTTCGAGCCACTCCGCAACACACGCAATTCCATCACTACTGTCCACACTTTCCGCCTCGGAGTGGCTCGTACGCCCATCGGATCGCCCCGGATTCCGCATGTTTCCGCCACTTCCCAGTGTTTCCAAAGCCTGGAATCCCGTTCGAGCCCCACATCGGGCACGGCATACCCCCTCGTCAGAGGGGGTTTTTGCTTTAACGTGTGTACATTCCGTGTGGTCAGGTCCCTCTGACACTGGCCGCGGGGTGTGCCTGGCGCCGCGGGTCACCTGTGAAGTTGTGGGGGAGCGGGTTCAGGACCGTGGCTGGTGGGCCCTTCGCGTGCTCTGAACTGGGGCTATAGGCTCCTCTCTTGGTTCGTCCGGTAGGTCATGTTTGGCCTACACCTCTTCATGGGTAGGAGGACTGAGCGCAACATGACTTCGAGATCTTGCGTCAAAGATCCTGGGTTTGCCTCGTTCTGGCGTGAGGAGGCCGGGCCGGCCGATATTTTGTCAGGCCAAAGGGGGTGGGACATTCTCCACACCAAAGTCTTCTTTATAGTGACCGATTGCAGCCATTGGCTTGTCTGTTCTTCGGGCTACATCTACTCATGCATGTGAGTTGGCTTGGCGTCACTACGCACTCCAGCTGGTGTTGCACTCCGACGTAAGAGTTCAGTCCCTAATACCGAGTGTTTTCGGGCTGGCTATGTCTGTGTAGTCGTCGAGGCTCTACGAAGTAGTAGTAGATCGGTCCCGGCGCAGATTTTAGGGAGCTAGCGGAGCCTGCGGAGCATTGTCATCCCACGCGATTGTCGGCTGAGAATGCCTGTCGTGAACTTGCGCATCGAGCTGGCGTTGCCCGTTTAGATCTAAGGTGCTTACCCTCGCGTACCCGAATCGCTGGCGAGTGATGGCCGACTGCTGACTGTGGTCCTGGGGGTAGGGCTAGGCGAAAGGCTCTAGTTAGCCGTCGACCATCACTTTGGCGTTGGCAAAAAGGCCCGCGGACGTCCAGCAGCTCGGCCTAAACAACCCCAACGACCACCGGCTCGCAGCCGCCTCGACGGCAAGCCATCCATCAGCGGCAATTGCAGCCAGCATCCAGGGTGAGGACGCCGTGGGGCGCGCCGAGTGGGAACATTTGGTCTGATATCAGAGGAGTAGTAGGCTGGCCGCACGGCAGAGGCGGTATCCGCTTGCGGCATGGCGAAAGGAACAGTCGGACGTGACAGCGAAGTCCACGGGACGGTCAGTCAAGGCTCTGACATCGGTCAAGCGCGTCAGCCCGACCCAGCAGATCCGGGAGCAGTTGCTGGGGGCGATCGAGCGTGGTGAATACCCACCCGGATCCGCACTACCCTCGGAGCGCGAGCTGTGCGAGACTTTTGGCGTCAGTAGGGTCAGCGTGCGCGAAGCAATCGCCGGGCTTGAAGCGATGAAGGTAATCACCGTTCAGCATGGACGCGGCGCGTTCGTCCAGGAGAGCATCAGCGAGCGATATGCTGGGTCATTTGCCAAATACCTGGAACTGCACCGAGAGCAGTTAATTGAACTGACCAAGGTGCGTGGCGCCCTTGAATCGCTTGCGGCCGAGGAGGCCGCGCGACACGGCGATCGAGATGACCTTCGGGCAATCGAGGAGGCCGAACGCGAGTTCGAGCATGCTGCCAGCGCTGGTGACGGCCTCGACGCCGCCGAACGAGACCGTGCATTCCACCTCGCCATCGCTGATGCGTCGAAGGGTGAGTTGCTACCTCGGCTTATTCACGAACTCAACGATCTTCTGAGTGAGTCTCGCGGAGCCACTTTCGCCCAGAAGGGCCAATTGCAAAAGTCGGTTCAGGATCATCGCGATATCAGCCGGGCGATTGCCGAGGGCGATCCCGCTGCTGCCCGACATGCCGTGGACGTGCACATGACCAGGATTGGCGACTGGCTGTCCACGCTTCCCCACGCTCTCAGTGAGAATGGGCAGCGTTCGCCGGAGTAAGAAGGCCCTAGGCGATACGAGCAGAAGGCAATACAGCGCCCGAGGGGCCAGCTCGTCCTTCGGAAGTCAATGGTCGCCGGGCAGATCTTGGCCGGCCGGACCGGCCCGTGCTGAAAGGCCTCGGGCCGAGAGCCCCTAACCCGGCCAGGTTCCTCCTTCTCAAATCATCTAGTGGTGGTCCGGGACTCGGAAGCTGGCCGGTCCCGGTGACGGCACAAGCTCCTCGCGAGGTGCGAGGGAATCCAACGCTGCGGCCAGCACGGGCACCCGACGCCTCAGGAGGGCAACGGCAGCGAGGTACAAGAGGCCGGATGTCAGCGCCGAAATGATGATGTTTGCGTACACCTGGGGCACCATGGCGTTGACAGGCACCCCAACTGCGACGCTGGCTAGCGCTAGCCAGTTGACGCCGTTCCAGTACCAGTAACGGCTGCCCTCCCCTCGGAATAGTGCGGGGACGTCGATTCGCCATCTGGAGGCGATGACGTAGTGCGCGATGAAGACGCCAGCCATCGGCGCAAACAGGTTCCCGAGTTGTCCCATGGCGCCGTCAAACCCGCTGATCAAATGCTGGCTGGTGGAAAGGGCGGTGCCCAGAATCCCCACGATGAGAGTCCCCCAGAACCTGCCCAGATTCTTGAACATGCTGGTCAGTGCGAGGCCTGCAGTGTAGAGATTCTGCACGTTGATGATCCAGGCGTCGAGCACTATGTAGGCCAGGACGAGGGCCAGCAGCCACCCGACGCCGCGGGTCGACTCGACAATTACGCCCAGGGGGCCCTCTGGGGCTTCGCCGCGGACTGCGGCGACGGCATAGCCGCCTATGAAGGAACAAATGAGCTGGCCCACGATCGCGGCGGAGATGGTTCCGATCCACATCTCTGACCGCCTCCGCGTGTAGCGGCAAAAGTCAGCGGCATCCGTGAAATTGGAGAACCACGAGGTGCCCCAAGCGATCATCCAGAAGATGATCAGTGACGTCTTGTCGACGTTCGCGCCGCCGAACGTGAGTGCCTGGTGCGGTGCGAAGCCATCATGAGGGAAGGTCATAAGCAGGTAGACGATGACGGCCGAGAACACGATCTTAAAGATGAATGCGAAGCGGGAGAGTTTCATCAGCGCGTTGTAACCATAGATTGAGACGGTCAGCTGCAAAATTGCACAGCCGACACTGATCCAAAGCACGTCGACCTTGCTGTGGAGCAGCGCTTCCAGCACAACTGCGATACCCGTCGCGGCCGCGACAGTCTGGAAGGCGAACCAATAGACGCTGGAAACGGCCCGCAATGCCGATGTTACGGTCGCCCCACGCACGCCAAAAACGGACCGCATGCTGACCAGTCCGGGAATCGCATAGTCGCTGCCCACGGTAGCGGCCACAAGGTAGGCAGAAAATCCCACGAGAACGCTCAAGATCCCAGCAAGTGTCGCCTCCCACAGGGACATGCCAGATGAGATAAGTAACCCACTGATAGTGATGGTCCCTGGATTTACAAGAAAGTTGAGGACGATGGTGAAGATGTCCCACCACCGAACGGTGCGTAACTCGTCGGGTATCACCTCCACGCCAAACTGCTCCACAGCTTTGGGCTGGCGATACTTCTGGGCAAGCCGTGCTTCCAGTTCAGCTGGTGTTTCGGCCATACGGAACCACCTCATACCTTCGGGAGAAACTGGTAAGTTGTATCATATGTGAGCACAATCATATTCGTGAGATATCCAGCTGACAAGAGGGAAAAGGCTAGAGGGCTTGAAACTCGGAGTTCGAATGGTCATTAGAACCCGCGACTTCGGACAGGCTGATTCCGCCTTGGGGGCAGGCTCTCTACTGCGGCCCGATCAGTATGCAGGCGTGCTCAGCGGACCCGCATCCGTGGACCCGGTGTAACCACGTGCTTCCGACCTGATCGTTTCCAAGAAGCTTCCGAGCCGGGCCCCGCTTGCTCGGCGATATGGATTAGATGCCGCCGTGTTTGCAAGGCGCTGCACCTCCAGCCGGTCCCGTCCCTCACCGGGTAACTATCCGGGTATTCCCGGCGGCGCCCAAGCACACGGTTCTTTCGCCCTCCACGTGCCGGGTTTCAGCGGGTGCTTGGCAGGCTGGCTCGCCAGGCCGCCGGCTTCAGCGCCGGACGTCTGGGGGATAGTCATTTCGGAGATCTCGGTGGTTCCGCAAGTGCGCTCGGGACCAAGGGGTTAGGTGCCGGTGAGGGGGGATCGTTTTGTCTTGGCTCTGGTTCGACCTTGTGTGGAACAAACCCAAACTTCGTAGCCCTCTGATTTTTCGAATAGGCGCCGTGAATGGTCCTGGCTTAGCCTTAGCCAAAGCACACTTCCGTCATCGGTCGTCATCTCGACACGGCCGCGCCTGGGGGGATTGGATGCATGCCGGATCTCGATGTCAGCGCCTGGAAGGATCCTCCAATCATCGACCCTAACTGTCGGGCCAAATTCTGACGCTGTTCTTGGGCGATCGTAGGTTGGTGCGGTTGGGTTTTTGAACATCCAGTGGTTCCGTTTCGGTCGGTGCTGCCTGCTGTGGCAGCGACTATCTAAATTGAATTCCCTACTGCCGGCCAAGGGGCGTCACATCACTCTGTGGCACGGTGGGGAAGTCGAAGTTGCTGGCTGCATGGATGGTGCTAGGCCACTCAGGTCCGTCACGGCACGCTAGTGTGTGCATGACCCGGCCAGGTTAGATGGTCGGTTCCGGGCTCTCAGTTTTGAGCCCGGAGAGACCCCTAACATTTTGTATGGCCTCTGCGATGCCAGCAAGGGCGCGGGCTGCGGCCATGCCATCCAGGGCCTGGTGGTCAAATGTGAGCGATAGTGGAAGTAGCGCAGGTCCGCCCGGAGTGACGTGATGTGTAGCCCCGATTCCCAGGATGGCGACTTGGGGAGTATTGAGTACTGGCGTGAACCAGTGAATCCCCAGGCTGCCCAAATTCGAAACAGTAAAAGTCCCACCGGAAAGTTCCGGCAAGGTTATCTGTCCCTCCCGGCATCGTCGGATAAGTTCCCGGCTACATCTGGCCACGTCGAAGATAGACAGCTCGTGGCAGCTGCGTATAACTGGGACCAGTAGGCTCTTTCCGTTGTCGACGGCGAATCCCAAGTCGACGCTTGGATACTGCCTAATTTCGTCTTCAGTTATGGTCGCGTTAACTTCCGGGTACCTCCCCAACGCGCGGGCCACTGCATAGAGGAGCAAATCGTTCATGGATACCGGTGGGGCGCCGGACTCGGCTGCGGACTTCATATCTGCAGCCAGAGCGAGCAGATCCGCAGCGTCAGCATAGCGGGTGAGGGTGACTTGAGCGGTCTCTTGAAGTGAGGATCGCATGCGCTGCCCCGTGATCTTGCGGGCTCCGCGAATTTTCACGACTTTGACAGTCGGATTGCTTATTTCAGGAGGTACAACAGTGGTCATGGCAAATCTACCTTCGAGATGGGTGGGATTTGAAGGGCTTCGAGTCGTTGTCTCGAAGCCCTTCAAGGAACGCAACTACCACTCAGGGGTGGTGATGCTTAGTCGTACAGGGTTGTAGTGACGGGAACGTGGTCGCCGAGCCCTGCCCGGGAGACGATTCCTGCCGCCCGGTCCCGGGCTTCTTCGCGAAGTTCTTTTTCGTTCAGATTTTCAACCTGGCCGTCCCTGAAGACGGGTTTGCCGGCCACCCAGGTCTGAGTGATGCTGGCCGGGCTGGCGGAGTAAACCAAGGCCTGAATCGGATCGGCATAAGGCGTCCATTCGTGGTGGTCAAGGTCAAAGAGGACCATGTCCGCTTGCTTACCGACTTCAAGGGAGCCGATTTCGTCGTCCCACCCCAAGGCCTTCGCGCCGTCAATAGTGGCCATCCGGATCGCTTTCTGGGCTCCGACGAGGTTCGCATCCCGCCGCGCATCCTTGAATAACCCCGCCACGATGTGGATCTGGCGATGAAGATTGAGGTTTCCAGCCGCCGAGACACCATCGGTCCCGAGGCCCACCGTAACGCCGGCCCGCATCATCTCGGGATACTTTCCTATGTCGGCCGCACCCTTGGCGAGCTTGAGCGAGCTTGATGGGCAGAAAGCAACCGAGGTTTGGTGGTCAGCCAACCTTTTAACCTCCTCGTCGCTGACAGCGACTGCATGAGCCAATACCAAATTTGAGCCTAGGCCGCCGTGATTGGCGATTCGCGTGATCGGCCATTCGCCGTGCATTCTGTGACTGACCTGGGCTTCCTCCAAGCTGGTGGCAATATGGTATGTCGTTCCCACGCCCATTTCCGCTGCCAGCTCACGGGCTCCGATATGGAGATCAAGGCTGCAGGGTTCCTTGCCTTCGATGTTGACCCAGCAACGAATGCGGCCATCCGCATAACCGTTCCACTCTTCGACGCTTCGTTTTAGGGTATCGAGCGCAATGTGATGGTTTTCGAAGAAGTGGTGATCCATCATCTCTTCCGACCAGCCATGCGGTGCCTCCTTCGGACGTCGGTCGGCCGCATGGCGACCAACGATGCCGCGGATTCCAATTTCACCGGCAGCACGAGCCGTCAGGCCAGCATCATTCTGTGCCCCCATGTCAAGGAAGCAGGTCGTTCCGCTTCGGAGCATCTCCGCCGCGCCGAGCAGGACGCTCACGCGTTCATCCGCTTCGTCGACATGGGCATAGAAGGGTTTAGCCCAATGGAAGACCCATGCCCGCGTGGCTAGAACATCGGGAAATACGGCACGACTTAGGGTCTCCGATAGATGGACATGGGCATCGATGAAGCCAGGTGTGATGCCGGTTTTTGAACCATCGATAGTCCGGTCGGGGGAGCGGCCCTGAAGTCGGGCGCGGACTTCCCGCGTGGTGCCAATATCGGCAATCTTTTTGCCACGTACCAGCACAGCGGCGTCGCGGATGACTTCATCATGACTGTTGGCGGTAATTGCGAACTGCAAGTGTTCGATGAGCGTCGTGATGTCGCCTTCTCTGCTCAAGTTCATTTTCAAGAGGTTTCCTCACCTTGCGATTTTTGGGATTGAGTCTCGCCACAACTATGCGGATACTTATAGGATATCTGTTGTAATACCAGTTTGGAAGATCTACATCCCAAGACCCTGGAGGATTTATGAGGCACGAAGTCGAGGACCGTCTGAGGTCCATGATGGCTGAGCGCGGCATGGATGCACTTCTGTGCCTCTCGCCGGAGAACAACGCATACGCGGCCGGGTTCGTCATACCGTCCCAGCCACTAATGAGGTGGCGTGTTGCCGCCACCCTTCTGCATGTCGACGGGAGAAATGCCATCGTGTGCGTCGATATGGAAGAGACGACCGTACGGGCGGCGGAGCAGAAAGCCGAAATCCGGGTCTGGCGAGAGTTCGTCGATCGACCCATGGAGACTGTCGCCACATTGCTGAAGGACTGGGGCCTCGACAGCGGGCGAGTTGCTGCCGAACTCTCTTATCTCTCTGTTGCCGAACATGCCGAACTATCCCAATTACTGCCCTCGATCCAGTTTTTGCCCGCTGAGGAGCTGTTGGTGCGTGCACGGCAAATCAAGACGCCCTCGGAGATGGCGCTGCTCGAGCGCCTATCTAGAATTTCGGATGAGGCCATCAGGTCTTCCCTTGATTCCGTGAGGGCTGGCAGTTCCGAGATGGATTTGGCAAGCGCTCTCACCCGAAGCGTCTATGAGCAAGGCGCACAGCAGTTCAAGCTCATGATTGTAGCTACGGGAGAGCGTAGCCAGTTGCCGAACGTTGGTCCAAGTAACCGCGTCCTCAAGTCCGGAGACGTCTGTCGTGTCGAGATCTTCTCTGTCATTGATGGGTACCAGGCCGGTGTCTGTCGAACTGCAGTCGTCGGCGATCCGCCGCCAGAGGCAGAACGGATCTATCAGAACCTGGTGGACTGCAAGCAACTGATTCTGGAGGAAATGATTCCGGGCGCGAGCTCAAACAGGGTCTACGAAAAATATCGAGCCAAGTTTGATGAACTCGGTCTGCCTGCCATCTCCTTCGTGGCGCACTCCATTGGCGTTAATCTTCATGAGGCACCGTACTTCGGCCCTTATTCAAACCAGCCGATCGAGGAAGGCATGGTGCTGGGAATGGAGCCTTTGGTGTACAGAAGCGGCTACGGCTTCGGCATGCAGATCAAGGACATGGTCTCGATAGGTGCTACGGGTCCCCGGGTTCTCTCTGACGTCATCGACACGGAAAAGCTGTTCAGGATCGAAGCATGAGCAGCCCCTCAGCTTCCCAGGTCCGCATCGACCACTATGGCCTGAACGTACCAAATTTGGAGCAGGCAGTTTCGTTTTTTCAAGAGGCATTCAACGCGCAGGTTGTTTTCCGGCTCGCTCGGATGCGCGACCCTGATGGCGGGAGCATGCAGCGCATCGGTGCCGATCCTCGGGATGAATTCGAGGTGGTGATGCTGGATCTGGCCGGGCAGCGGCTGGAACTTCTGCAATGGTGGAGCCCGCAGGGGACGAGAAGGCCGCTTGGCGCCACCGGTCACGGTGCCAGCCATCTGGGGATGACTTGCCCTGACCTTGCCGCGACGCTCAACCAACTGCGGCGAATGCCGGGGGTTACCGTGCTTGGTGAGCCGCAGACTTTCACAGAAGGTCCCACTCCAGGCTTGACCAACGCTTTCGTTCTCACGCCGTGGGGGAGCTCCATTTACCTGGTCAACGGGGGGGCCCTGGCGGCTCGGCCTAAATCCGCCAACTCCGCCTTCTGCCCCCACCGGGCCCCGCCGATGTGGCCCGGAGGATCCTCCTTCGGGCCACATCGGGAACTCACTCCCCGAGATTCGTTGCACCAGCTCAGAATGCTTGATCGATGGGATCGATCAAGCATTCTGAGCTGTGGTGCTGCCCACCGTGGGCAGTCGAGGGTGTTACCAAGCGGAGCTTGGCCGACTCAAGCGGTAACCGTCGTGGCTCTCACCAGAGGGTCGGAGATGAATCGAAGTTCAAATGCTTCGATTCCGTGAACTCCAGCAGTCCGTCCACACCCTGTTGACGGCCAATGCCGGATTTTTTGAACCCCCCCACTTCCATTTCGCCATAGAAATGGTGGTAGGTATTGATCCAAACAGTTCCTGCTTCGACGCCTCTTCCGACGCGCCAAGCACGGTCAAGGTTGTTCGTCCATAGGCCGCAGGCCAGCCCGAACTCAGTGCTGTTGGCGACATTTATGGCTTCCTCTTCCGTGCTGAACTTCTGGACTGCCAAGACGGGGCCGAAGACTTCTTCCTTGATAAGCCTCGACGTTGAGGGAAGATCGGTGACGATTGTTGGAGCTACGAAGTTCCCCTTGTCATACGGCTGCTCATCCAGCGGGACACCCCCGGCGACTACTGTTCCGTCCTTATGACCAATCTCGACATACTCCCACACTGTCTTCTTGTGATCTGCGGAAACCAAAGGCCCCATGTCCGTGGCCGGATCCAGACCGTCGCCCACGCGCATCTGTTTCACGCGACCAACGAGTCGCTCCACGAACTCATCGTGAATGCTTTCCTCCAGCAGCAATCGGCTGCCAGCGGTGCAAATTTGACCGGCAGATGAGAATACTGCGTTTTCGGCTCCAGCCAGAGCCTTCTCCATGTTGGCGTCCGCGAAAACGATGTTAGGCGATTTTCCTCCCAGCTCAAGGGAGACCTTTTTCAGGCCGTCGGCAGCACGTTTCATAACGTTGATTCCGGTTACGGAATCGCCGGTGAATGCAACCATCCCGATGCCCTCGTGAGTTACCAGCCGATCACCAACAGTTGCTCCTGGACCCACGACGGCGGCAAGAATGCCATCTGGCAGGTCGTGGTCTTTCGCCAAGAGGCTTAGAGCTTGGACGACGACCGCCGGCGTCAAGCTAGCGGGCTTGACCAAGACGGCGTTTCCTGCGGCCAGCGCGGGTGCCACTGCCCGGATGGTCAAATTGAGAGGATAGTTCCATGGCGTTATGGCTGCGATGACACCTATAGGCTCTCTGAGAACAACGCCATGAACACCGTCTTTAAGTGCACTGGAACGGCCAAAGAGCGATCGGGCACACCCCGCGTTAAATTCAATCATGCTGATGCTACTGAGGACTTCACCCCTAGCCTGGCTGATTGTTTTGCCTTGCTCCCTCGTCAGCAACTCGGCAAGCGCCTCAAGGTTCTGGCGCATCCGCTCTGCCCAGCGGAAAAGGACCCTCGCCCGCAGTGCTCCGTCGTTGCGCCACACGGATTTCCTGAAGGCATGTTCGGCCCTTTCGACCGCTTCGTCCACTTGACCGACTGTGGACGTGGAAACTCGAGCAACAAGCTCACCGGTTGCTGGATCGAAACTGCCCAGAGGATCTGCACCAGCGAACAGGAAAGGATTTGTGCTCGGACCAAGATCCAATGGAGTCCAGGGTCCGCGCTTGGTGAATGATGACACGATTACACACGCTTTCATTAGTGATTGAGGTCCAGGCCGGCCCGTTGGAGGCACGGTTCTCCCGCGCTCAAACAGGGCTTTAGCCTGAACACCTAGTTCGGGAGGAAGTCGTTTGTGAACGACTTGGTGACGTCAAAGTCAGAGGGAAGCTGCCCGATGGAGGCCAGTTGGTCCCGCAGCGTGCTCCAGCGCTCTTCAGTCATCTTGCCGATCTGGCTGCCCAGGTAATCCCCTTGTTGAATGATCCGAGCCGAACCGTCAAAGGTGGCCTCATCGGTATCTTTATTGGATTTCATGATCGACGACTTTGCGTCGGCGGGATTCTTGACGAAATTCTTCCAGCCCTCGATGGATGCGGACACAACCCGGCGGACAACTTCCGGCTGTTCCTTCACCACTTTGTCCGTTGTGAACAGCAATAGACCGTAGGGGTTGTACCCGGCATCCTTAGCTACGCTGAGGATATTGACGTCGATACCCTCCTGCTTCGCGTTGAATACATCTGATGTGACGAAGCATTGCTGGACCAGATTTTCATTGCGTTTGAAGTCAGCAAGGGAGCCCGTGTAATTGATATCCTGGATCTTTTGCAAGTCAAAGTGAGACTTGATGTAGTCGAAGTACGGACTGGGAACCCTTGAGACCTGGTGCCCGTCGATGTCTTTGAAACCATTGATGCCTTGCGATTGATGCGACATCATGCACTGGAGATTCGTGTCATATGCAGCAGCTACGGCCACAATTGGCAATCCATTCTTGCGGGCAAGAAGGACTTCGTCAGCATTGGCGACACCGAAGTCAGCCTGGCCGGCGGCGACTTGGGGGATAGTTTGAATCCCTGGCCCGCCCTGTTTTACATCCAGGGTGACACCGGCATCTTTTCCATACTGGTTTGTCATCGTGTCCCAGTAGCCCCCCTGTTCGGCTTGGGCAAACCAGTTCATGAGGACGGAAACAGTTTGAGGCTTGTCTTGGCTGGGGGAGTCACCGGCGCTGTTTGCGCACGATGTTGTAAAGAATGCGACGACGGCCGCGGTGGCCGCGATCCGAGCCATACCTGAGAATTTCATAATTTCCTTCGGGAGTAACAGATGCTTCCAGTGAAGCTGGAGGGGTCTAGGCGTCATCCTTGAGCGCTGATTCATGCCAGTGTTTGATCAGACGGTTGCCAAGGAGGGTGACGACGATGAAGAACGCGAACCCGAGGAGCGTTGCTGCGAGGACCTCTGCGAAGAGCAGTCCAGTGGCGAGCCGGGATTGTGCGAAAAGTACTTTTACCCCCAAGCCGCCCTCTTCTCCACCGCTGCCGATAATGAATTCGCCCACAATGGCACCCACGACGGCCAAACCCGCCGAAACCCGCAGCCCGGCGAAGATATTCGGGAGAGCGCTCGGCAGCCGCAGCTGGAGGAACTCTGTGGTCCGACTGGCATGGTGCATCCTGAAGAGGTCACGGTGATTCCTGTCCGTCGAGAGGAGTCCCAGCAAAGTGTTGTTCAAGATTGGGAAGACGGAAATCATGAACGCGATCACAATGACTGCCGTCTGGTTGTAGCCGAACCAGAGGACGATGATGGGTGCGACTGCTACCACCGGGACCGTCTGTAGAAGAACAGCGTAGGGATAGAGGCTGCGTTCGAGCATCTTCGATTGGCTCATGATGATCGCTGCCGCAAATCCTACGATGATAGCGAGAGCGAAGCCTGCCGCAGCCTCAAGGAAAGTGATCCGAAGTCCCTGTAGAAGAGTCTCTGGATTCTCGACGATGGCCTGAAGAACCTGCTCAGGTCTGGGAAGCAGATAGTTTCGGTCTCCATAAACGGTGCCAGCGAGAACTGACCATCCGGTGAGGACCAACACTAGGACAATTGCAGGTGGCAGGACGGAGACCAGGACTGATTTGGGTTTAGGTGTCTTGTTTAATTTTTGTCCTGCAGTTCCGTTGGCTGTAAGGGGGGCGGACTTTGATAGCTGCGTGGTCATGCGTTTGCCCTTTCACGGAGGCATTCTGATATTTCAACGCTCAGGGCAGTGAACTCATGAGTTCGACGGAGCTCTGGCGTGCGGGGATACGCAAACGGGACATCGAAGATACGTTCAACGCGGCCAGGACGTGCAGACATGACCACCACTCGGTTGGAAAGGTAAATGGCTTCATAGAGATTGTGGGTGACGAAAACAGAGGTGAACCCTTTTGAAAGCCAGATGCGCAGGAGTTCGTCCTGCAGGATCTCGCGGGTGAGTTCGTCCAAGGCAGAGAACGGTTCGTCCATGAGGAATAGTTCGGGCTGTAGTGCCAGTGCCCTCGCAAGAGACAGACGCATCTTCATTCCGCCTGACAGATTCCTCGGATAGGAGCGTTCAAACCCTTCCAACCCGACCATCTTCAGGGCTGCCGCTACACGCTTGCGCCTTTCGGTCTTGTCGATGCTTTCCAGCTCGCAGATAAGACTCGCGTTTCCCTCGACCGTTCTCCACGGAAGCAGCGTCGCATCCTGGAAAACAAAGGCGCGGCGGTCGTCTTTCGGTATCGCAACCTCACCGGAAGAGGGCGCGGACAGTCCTGCAATAATGCGCAGGAGTGTCGACTTCCCGCAGCCGGAAGGACCGAGAAGGGAGACAAATTCTCCTTTGGCTACCTGCAGCTCAACTGGCTGCAAGGCGATCGTCCCGTTGGGGTACGTTTTCGATGCGCCGGCGACGTCGATGTGTGGATCGTGCGTCATCATGTAGGACTCCTTTGAAGTGGAACTCGTGCAAAGTGCTGGGGAGGCCAGGCGTTTACCGCCAAGCGTTGATTGTCAGTTCTACAACTGGACTGACGTGTTACCTGTGATCTCCATTACTCATGGTTGCCCCGACTTGGACGGTTGTCAAGACAGGTCTGCGTTCTTTGTTTTCTCGTTGTTCGTCAGTCCTTGGGGAGAAATTCCGTTGTGTAAGCGGCGCCAGAGTCGAAGTCCTTTGGGATCAAGCCGACGGACACGAGCTGGTCGCGCAGGACGTTCCAACGCTCGGGCTTCATGGCGCCAACCTTGCTACCTAGGTAACCGCCCTGGGCTATCGTGGTTGCGGAGAAATCAAAAGTTGCTTCATCGGCGTCCGGATTGGCTGCCATGACGGCTGCCTTGGCGTCGGAGGGGTCCTTCAGGAAGTTCTCCCACCCCTGGATGCTCGCCCGTACTACGGCCGCCACGAAGTCTGGCTTTTCCTGCACGGTCTTCTCGGTTGTGAAGAGGACCAAGCCGTAGGGGTTGTAACCACCGTCCTTTGCGACGCTGAGCACATTAATATCGATCCCCTCCTTCTTGGCCTTGAACACATCGCCTGTAACGAAGCCCTGCTGAATCAGCCCATGGTTCCGCTGAAAATCAGCGAACGATCCGGTGAAATTGATTTCCTCAATTTTGTCGAGGGCGAACGTCGCCTTGAGGTAGTCGAAGTACGGCGCCGGCCGTCGGGAAACCTGATGACCGTTGAGATCGTGGAATGAGCTGATGTCAAGATCCTTGTGTGACAGCATGGCGAAGAGGTTCGTGTCATACGCCGCGGCAACTGCGACCACTGGAAGGCCGTTCTTCCTAGCAAGCAGAATTTCATCGGCATTGCCGATGCCGAAGTCCGCTTGGCCAGCCGCCACTTGGGGGATGGTTTGTATTCCGGGTCCGCCCTGTCTCACGTCCAGCATTACGCCGTCGCGCTCTGCGGCTTTCTTTTGCATGGCGTCCCAGTAGCCGCCCTGTTCTGCCTGGGCGAAGTAATTCATTAGTATCGTGGCTGTCTGTTGGGGTGGCGCCTGTGCGGGTTGACCGTTCTGGGAACCGGACCCGGACTGAGTTGTGCTCGCACATCCCGTAGCACTGAGAGCCAGTACGGCCATTGAGGCCAAAAGTCCTGATACGCGTTTGGATCGCATGGTGTCCTTCATAGGAGGGAGCCAGTCGGAGGTGCGCGGCTGAAGCCGCATGTCCCTTCCGCTAGCGGAATCAGTGAGCGCCGATGTCACCGGCGGGAGAAAAAAACCCTTCAACAACTGGCATGACATGTGATATGTTTCACCGTGTTCCCAATATTTGATTCATCCCTCACGAAAGTCAAGGGGGCCAGCGTGCTTGATTTCGCCGTCGCGAACACGAGCCGGGCACCCGGCTTCGCCGTCAAAATATCCCTAAGTGGCGCGGGCATGCGCCGCAAACATCGCGAGTAAGGGCAAAGATGCCGTTTATTGAAATCCATATGTTCGAAGGGCGAACTGCAGAGCAGAAGCGCGCCCTGACCAAAGCAGTAACAGAGGCAATGGTCGAGCACGCAGGCGCCAAGGCGGAAGGCCTGCACGTTGCCATTTCCGAGTACTCACTAGACAATTGGGCGCGCGCCGGCGTCCTCGGCATCGATAGGACGGACATCTGATGCAAGAATCACCGCTGGGTGGACTGCCCCGGGAATCTGCTGCCCTTCTTGTTATCGATCCACAGAATGCCTTTGTTCATCCCGAGGGCACGCTGGGCTTGTCCGGGGTAAATATTGCCCCTGCCCAACATGCGATGAAGTCCATCCGACGTCTTGCAGAGCAGTTCAAAGCGGCAGGTCTTCCCGTCATTTGGACCCAACAAATACATCTGGAAAAGGACGTCTCACGGGATGCCAAAGTGCTCGCTTCCCACACTCAGAAAAGGGCCCGCGTCTCCGCGCTCTCGGGTACGTGGGACGCAGATTTCGTGGACGAAGTAGCGGACCTCGTCGATGACCCCACGTATGTCGTAACCAAACATCGCTTTGGTGCCTTCTACGAAACGCGTCTGGATTCCTTGTTGCGGATGCTCGGCGTCCGGACGCTGTTCGTCACCGGCGTGACGGCCAACGCCTGCGTGGAAACTACCCTGCGCGAGGCGTATCTGCGGGATTACGATGTCGTAGCCGTGAAGGACGGAATCGCCGCTGTCAGGCCCGAATGGATTGACACTGCCGAAGCCGTGTGGCGTCAGTACCTTGGGGTGGTGGCAAACGAGGAGGAAGTCCTCGGCTGGCTTGCCCGAGGCAGCCGCCCCCAAGCTTTGGGGCTGCATCACCTGCTCTTAGAGACGAAGGACCTGGAAGCTGCTGAAAGCTTCTACTTTGAAGTTCTTGGATTCAACGAACGAAAACGTGAAGACTTCCGGGACGGGCGAAAGTTCGTTGCAACGCACCAAGGGCTGGCTCTTGTTGAGCGAGCTTCCGAAGCCACTGGCACAGGTGGGACTCTGGAGCACCTTTGCTTCCGGGCCCGTGGGATAGATGCCATTGCCAATCGCGCCATGGCCGCAGGACACCGGATCGTTAGGGGCCCTGGCCCCGGGCCCTATGGCCACACCGTCTACATCGAGGACCCGGACGGAAATGAAATCGAGCTGTTTGACATACCTACGACGACTTCCGGCTCTGGCTCCTAACAACCCAAAACTTCTGCAGCAGCAAAGGCGAAGACATGAAAATCACTGACATCAAAGTTCACCTGGTCCGTCTCCCGGCCCGGCGGGACCACAACTGGGCTTCCAAAATGTCCACTCCCATCGGTCACACGGCGATTATCGAGATTGAGACCGACGCCGATGTTACCGGCTGGGGTGAGGCACCTGCAGGCGCAACCTGGGGCGGAGCGCACATGAGGTACTACGGCGAGTCGCCCGAAACGGTGCGCCTCATTATTGAGAACTACCTCCTGCCGGCTGTCAAGGGCCTGGACCCAGTCGAGATTTCACTGATCCACACGGCAATGGACAAAGTCATCAAGGGCCATCCTTACGCGAAGGCAGCCATTGACATTGCTTGTTATGACATCGCAGGCAAGTTCTTGGGCGTCCCCGTCAGCACCCTGCTGGGGGGTGCGCACAAGAACTCGATCGAAGTAGCGCATTCCTTGGGCATCATGGAGTTGGAGAAGTGCTATGCGGAGGCAGAGGCTGCGGTTTCCGAAGGGGCATTGACTATCAAATGCAAAACTGGGCTCGATGCCGAGCGAGATGTGACTCTGGTCCGCGAACTTCGTAAGCGCCTCGGTGACGACATCAAGATCCGGGTAGACGGCAATGAAGGCTATGCCTCGGTCTCTGAGGCTGTCGCTGTCACCTTGCGGCAGGAAGAGTACGACATCCTCCTGTGCGAGCAGCCGGTTATTGGCGCGGCGGGACTGGCAAAGGTCGCTGAGCGGATCAGTTCACCCGTTATGGCAGATGAATCAGCGTGGAACGTCCAAGACATCCTCGAATTGAATTCGTTGAACGCCGCTGCCTGCATTTCCCTGTACGTGACCAAACCAGGAGGACTTTTCAAGGCCCGTCAGGTTGCAGATCTTGCAGAGCAGCTGGGCATGTACAGCGATATCGGTGGTTCCATCGAAACCGGCATCGGGAACGCGGCCAACCTCCACCTGGCCAGCGCCACAAAGATCGCTACCTTACCCAGTGTTTGCCCCGTATCCACACCCGAAGGAGCGGGCGGCCCATCAACGGCCGGCATCTACTACTTGGACGATGTCATCATTACGCCATTCAAATTCGAAAACGGTCGGGTCTTCGCTCCTGAGGGTCCAGGCCTCGGAATCGAGGTTGACCGGGAGAAACTGGCCAGGTACTCGGTATGACCATTGCAGTCCTTGGTGCTGGAGGTGGCGGACTGTCTGCGGCCGTCGAGTTAACCGCGGCGGGCCACGATGTAGTCCTGTGGAATCGCAACCCTGACAGACTCGCCCCTCATGTCGATCAACACGTTCGTTACCGGGGAGTTTTCGGTGAAGGCGCCGCCAAAATCAGCGCCATGACCTCGGACCTCCATGCCGCAATAGACGGTGCCGCGGCAGTGGCTGTTTGCCTGCCGAGCGTTGTCCATGCACGTCTCTTTCAGGAATTGGCGACCGAAAAGTGTTCGGTGCCAATCATCCTGAATCCTGGACACACGGGAGGAGCGCTGCATCTTCGTGCAGTGTTCGCCAGTGCCGGCGTCTCGGTCCCCCCAGTAGCAGAGTTCTCGACTTTGACCTACGTTGCCCGGGTAGATACAACGGGAGCCGTCAACATCAGCGGGCGGGCAAACCAAGTCCGTGTTGCGGCTCTGCCAGGTGGCGCCGACGCAGTCTTGAAGGCAAAATCACTGTTCCCGGGATGCGCCGAAGTCTCCGACGTACTGGCCTCCAGTCTGTCCAATGTCAATCTGGTCCTCCACCCGCCAGGGGCGGTACTAGGGGCATCCTGGGTGGAGGCCACGGGCGGAGACTTCACCTTTTATGTTGAAGGAATGACTGCGGGAGTAGGGCGCGTCCTGAATCAGCTGGACATGGAGAGATTGGAAGTGGCTAGAGCCTTTGGCCACGAACTTCCACCGCTGTCGACGGAGATGGCAGCCATTGGCACAGTGGACGAAACTGCCGCTCAAGCGGGCAACACTGTCGAGGCAATCAGGGGTGGCGCTGCCAATGCTGCCATCGCAGCGCCGGACTCTTTCTCCCACCGTTATTACCAAGAAGATCTGGCGTTCGGTTTACTGCCTTTCGTTGAACTGGCTCGAATAGCGCAGACGCCTGTTCCTGTAGCCGAAGCATTGTTGAAGCTTGGTGCTACTGCTGTCGGAGGGGACCTGCTGGCGGCCGGTTTGGATGCTGGACGTCTCGGTTTGAAGGGTATGACGCGGGACGGGCTCATTGAGTCCGTACGGGTATAGGAGCAAGGTCTGACTCAACTTGGCGACAGCCAAGGAAGGAAGTGAACTACGTGAAGCTGGACAACCGAAAAATCGCAGTGATCGGCGGTGACGAGCGTGAGCAAGAAATTGCCAGGCTTGCCGCGCTTACAGGAGCCAGGGTCAGCGGCTATGGCTTTCCTTGGCCTGAGGGCGGAGTAGACGGGGTTACGTTGGAAGACTCGGCGCGGGAGGCCTTGGAGGGGGCGGACTACGCACTGTTCCCCATCCCGGGCCAAGCTCTGGACGGCACCTTGTTCGCCCCCTTGTCGCCGGAACCGATTCGACCTGACAAAGATTTGCTGTCCGTGATGAATCCCGGGTCATGGATTATCTTGGGATGGCCTAATGAAGAATTGAAAGCGGCCGCAACGGCCCACGGTGTCCGCTTCAGTGAATATGAGCATGACGTTGAACTGATGTTGTTGAGAGCTCCGGCAATCGTTGAAGGTGCCTTGGGCCAGGTCATCGCCAATACGGACATCACCATCCACAACTCAGACGTCCTGGTCATCGGTCACGGGAACATAGGGCGCATGCTCGCGCGGACTCTCGTTCTGTTGGGTGCCCGTGTGCATGTGGCGGCACGGAACCCCGTCCAGCGTGCAGACGCCCTGGCGGCAGGGTGCGTTCCTCACGACCTGGATGAAATTTCGAACGTCGCCCCCACCGTGTGCATGGTCTTTTCCACGGTCCCTTCCTCCGTCATGGACCGTGAAAAACTCGCCCTATTGCCACCCAAATCCTTAGTCATGGATCTTTCAGCCCCGCCAGGGGGGCTGGATCTTAACGCTGCCCGCGGACTTGGACATACTGCAGTGTGGGCACGGGGCCTTGGCCGGAGGGCTCCCATAACTGTGGGTGCAAGCCAATGGAGTGGTATCGCCAAACGCATTGAGGCCATAGAAGGAGACAAGAACTCATGAAGGTGGACCTGGTCCTGAAGAACGCCCGTCTCGTTGATCATGCTGGCGAACAGCGTGGAGCCCTGGCAATCTCCGGCGGACGGATCGTAGCTATCGGCGATGACGCATTGTTCACAGATGCCGACCGAATCATCGACGTTGGCGGCAAAGTAGTCATGCCAGGGGTAGTGGACCCTCATTGTCACTTGGGCGTGAACTACGGCTATGACGACGACATGCGCACTGAAACGGCCGCCGCAGCCCGAGGCGGTGTTACAACCATCCTGCTGTTCATTCGGAATATGGAAGGTTCGTACGTTCCGTTCTACAAAGACAGGAGGGAACGGGGCGAAGCCAACGCCGTCATCGACTTCGGCTTCCACTTCGGGATTCAGCGTGAAGAGCATGTGGCAGAGATTCCCGAAATTGCCAGACTGACCGGTGTTCAGTCGTTCAAGTGCCATATGGGCTATGAACCGGGAAATCCCATCGGTATTGTTTCTTCGACAGACGCTTGGGTGTTCGGGGCAATGCAGGAAGCCGCCAAACTTCCCAACGGAATCGTCTCTGTACATTGCGAAAACACCGAACTCGTCCAGCTTCTGAAGAAGGACATGATCGCGACCGGGCGACAGGATCTGGCCGCATACACCGAGTCGCGTCCCGTCTTCGTCGAGGAAGAGGCGATCGCGAGGATGATTAAGTTCTCGGAAATCACGGGCTGTCCTTTGTATATTGTCCATACAACTGCTGCTAAAGGGCCGGTCATGGCGAGCGAAGCCCGTACCCGGGGGATCGATGTCACTGTTGAAACCTGCCCGCATTACCTGACTCGGACTGCCTATGACAACGATCTGAGTGCAACCGCCAAAATTTCTCCCCCCTTGAGGGATCAGGTGCAACTGGAGGGTCTCTGGGAGGGAGTCCTTGGAGGCGGAGTGGGAACCTTGGGAACCGACCATGTTCCCTTCAAGAAGAATGGCGGAGACCTATGGACGGAGAAGCCCGGCGTAGTCACGTTTCCGTGGGAGCTTTCACTGATGCTTCATTTCGGGGTTCATCAGCGGGGAATGTCACTCTCACGGTTGGTGGAGCTCAATTCCTACAACCCTGCCCGTCGTTTCGGACTGTATCCACAGAAGGGTGCCTTGGCCGTAGGCTCGGATGCTGATCTGGTAGTCGTGGATTTGGAAGAAGAACGGGTTGTTGAGCATGACGGGAAGGGCACGTGCCTTTACGAAGGCTGGAATCTGAGAGGCTGGCCTGTCATGACAATCTCCCGTGGGGACATCGTCTACGACCGCGACCAGGAGGCTGAAGCAGCCTTTGGTCGCGGGCTCTGCGTCAGCGTTCCCGACTCAGAGCGTGGGAACGACGCATGATTACGGAGGTAGGAACGGGGCGGCGCGTCCTCAGATCGGTGTCAATCCACTTCATGTGGGACCAACTGCCCATGCCCGAGCGGGTCTGGGCGGCAGCTCGTGCCGGTTTCGACCTGGTGGATCTCTGGGACTGGCGGAACGTCGATATCGACTCCATCGCGAGAGCCGCTCACGAATCCGGTGTAGGAATCAACGGTTTCTTCGGTAACAGAGAGTTTTCAGCCTGCGACCCTGCGCAGCGAGAATCCTTTGTACAGGAAGTCAGGGAATCGCTGGAATGCGCAGTGCGAGTCGGCGCACGCCAACTTCATCTGTTCTCCAATGCCATTCGTCCGGGTGGAGTCGTGGTTCCTGGACCGCCTGTTCCAGCGAGCTCCTTGCAACAAGCCTGCGTGGACGCTCTGCGCGAAGTCGCTCCGCTGGCTGAGGCCGCCGGCGTTACGCTCATCTTGGAACACTTGAATGAGGTGTTTTTGCCGGGCTACCTCTGGATCGGCGCAGGGTCAGTTGTTGACATCGCACGTGAAGTAGACCACCCGAACGTGATGGTTGTCTTTGATGCGTACCACCAGCAACTCGGGCAGGGCCGGCTCGGAGAGCACCTGCTGGCCGCCATGCCGTATTTGGGACGCGTGGACATAGCCGGGGTCCCCGGCCGGCATGAACCGGGGGTAGGAGAAATCGACTTTAGTTACCTTCGTGAGCTGCTCGATCAAGAAAAATGGCACGGCACGGTCACCTTCGAGGTGATGCCCAGTAACGGAAATCCGGCCAAGGCCGTGGAGATGATCGACCAGATGTTCCCTCTGTCTTGGTGCCGGCGAGGTGAGGCCGAGTGATGCCCACCGGACTTTTGTCAGACTGCGTGGCCGTCGTCACCGGAGCCGGATCAAGGGGAGGCCAGGGAGAAGCTGAGGCCAGACTTCTTGCACTCAATGGCTCGAAGGTCATACTCGTGGACCTGGAGACATCAGAGGGGGCGTCCATAGCAACTGAGATCGGGCCGGAAAAGGCCCAGTTCTTTGCTATGGACGTTACAGACGCGACAGCGTGGAACCGGCTAGCTACCCTGATCCGTGAGAACTTTCCAACGATCGATATTCTCGTGTACAACGCCGGGATCTGGCTCGATAAGGGTGTTTTTGATACCTCGCCTGAGGAGTACCGCCGCGTCGTCGAGGTCAACCAGACAGGTGTATATCTGGGAATGCACACGCTCGGTCCCCTGATGCAGGAGAGCGGAGGCGGATCCATAATCAACACGTGCTCGACGTCCGGCTTGAAGGGAGCAGGCATGCCGCACGCCTACGCTGCCAGCAAGTGGGCTGTGCGCGGAATGTCCCGAGCGGCAGCCTACGAACTGGCGGCCTTTGGCATCAGAGTTAACGCCATTTGCCCAGGTGTGATTGATACTCCAATGATCGAAGGGGGCCCTGGTGTTCTGAGCGTGATTGCTGAAACGATCCCCTCGGGAAGGGTCGGTAAGCCAGAAGATGTGGCGCAACTTGTCCTTTTCCTGGCCTCCCACGCAAGCAGCCACATTTCCGGAGCAGAAATTGCAATCGATGCAGCCGTCTCCGCCTAGGATCCAGTACGCCATATATTGCTTGGACGGGCCCAATCGGCAGGAGCTAAGGGCGCGAAACTTGAAGTCGCATAAGTGCCACATTGAGCATTGGGCGCCGCACATCATTATGAGTGGGCCGCTTTTGGCCGCCGACGGAAAAAGCCGTGAAGGGCAACTCTACGTCATTGAAGTCGAGAGCGCCGACGAAGCTCGTCGATTTGTTCATGACGACCCGTTCACAATCGCCAAGATCTTCACCCAGATTTCCATCCAGCGATTCTCCCCTAGAATTCACATGGGTCGCAGAACAAAAGACGCGCAGCTAATTGTTTGACGGATCTTCAGAATGCTTCTTCCTTTCCGCCGGGACCGCATTCCAAGGTGGAGTCGGTGACGGAGAACCCGCGGGTGCCGGCGACGGTACTGGGGGAGGGTGTGGGCTGGTTCCCGGTCGTTGGCCTGGTTCGGGGAGAACATGACCTGGGCTCGGTCGGCCGGATAAGGCACTTGCTGATCCAGCGGACAGGGTCAATTGCGAACCCGGGGAGCATGCCCAATGCGACCTGTGGTTCCTGGAGGTGCGGATATCCGTCGGGACCGGAAAGCCCGGGTTTTGTCGTTGCTGGTGATGGTGTGCTCGCATTCGTGGTTCACTATGGCCCGGATGCTCCCGACCCGGATGTTCATTGGACCCGCTGGCTCTGATGTTGGACCTGATCGGTTCCCTTGGCGGGTTGCCGCGGCGGCAGATCTTGGATAGCAAAACGGCCATCGGCCGTGGAACAGCTATGGCGCCGGAGTCGCTGCCTTCGCGGGGTCCTCGCGACCAGGATAGACAGACGGTTGGTCCGGCGAACCGGGGGCCGGCCACGGAACTGCTCGCCCAGGACAGGCCGCGATGTTGCCGCTGCCTCCGGTTCCGCCGTGACAGGGTTCGCTGCGAGAGTCAGGATCCATCGGGACAACTACGGCCGGATGGGGTCCAGAGACTACTCCGTGAAACCGCAGGCGATCGGCAGGTCCGTCGATGACACCGCGAACCTCTGCTGTCAGTTCGTCTCCTCCTGCTACGAGCACGCCTCTCTTATCCTGGCCTCGAACTTTCCTTTCGCCCCGTCTCCAGCCACCGGCTCAACACACGTAAACGGTCTCGTTGCCCTCGACAGGATCGAAGAATACGGCAGTGCAAGCAACGTCAACATGGGCCACTTTTCAATCCGCGAGATGGCTCACCTTCTACCGGCGTTGACATCGCGTCACGATCCGGTTCCAAGGTTATGTGGTGTTGGCGGCCTCACAAGTGAACCATCGATAATTGGTGGCACCAAACAACAGCTCGAACCTTTGAATACGTAGAGGGCCTCGGCGCGGAACTGCAC